>JAGXLR010000233.1 GCA_018334555.1 Desulfobacterales bacterium | reverse complement strand
ACCCCAGAACAATGTAGCCCGCCTTTCTGAACAGTTTCCGCATGGTGGGCTCCAGCTGGTCCCGAACGTATTCGACCTCCGCGTAGTTTCTGAAGACAAACGGCAGTTCGGTGACCCGGACCTGGGGCACGATCTGCCCCAGGCCGGGGCCGGTAAATGTTCCGCCGTGGAGCTGCCCCAGGCGGATCTTTCGCAGCACATCCCTTTCATCGCCCTGAACCCCGCCGTAATAGATCTTGATGCCCACCGCATGATTCGTTTTGGCCTGAATCTCCTCGTTTAATTCATTCATGAGGTTCATGACATAGGAGCCCCGGGGAGCGATAGTTGCCAGCTTGATCATGATATCGGGCGATTTTCCGGCAATGGCCGCCTGGCTCCCCAGAAAAAGAGCAGCAGCCAAACATCCCGTAATAAACAGTTTTTTAATCATACGATCCGCCTGTTAGAATACCTGGTTGACTTCGTTTAACATCCGCCGGGCCTTTTTTTTAGCCGCGGAATTGATAAAGGCCATCTCCGGGAACACATCTGCCGGGGTCGATAGGATTTTATTCAATGTCTCGACGTACAGCTTCCGATCCTGCACCTGATAGGCGTAATATTTGGCATACATGAGATGAAAGAGCAGCACCCGGCCCTCGGACAACTCAAATGCCCGTTCAAACGCTTGCCTTGCCTTTTGCGGCTTTCCGCCCTGCGCCGGCGATCGGGACGCATACAACACACCGAGACCGGTATGGGCGGCTCCATATTGGTAGGTCTCATCGAGTTCAACGCATCGCTCGAGCATGGCCCTTATCTTTGGCAGGACCAGAAAAATCTCGGGGTCGTCTATATTCATCCCAGCCCAGCTCAACCGGGAGTTTGCCGTCCAGAACAGGGCGGGCACATCCGAGGCATCCAGATCATTTAGTGCGGCGTTAAAAGCCTCCATGGACCCGTCAAACGCCGCCTTCATCCCTTTATCCTGTTTGAGCGCCCGAAGCGCGTATTGAAAGGACTTGTTATACAGCCGCCCGGCCCGGGCCCTGTCCTTGTTCTCGACAAAGACGAAACTGTACCCATAGTAGGCCTCCGCCGCCCGAATCAGAAGATCTGGATTGTCCGGAGACACTTCGATAAGCCCATCGAGCTGAATCAGCATGGCCGGCATGGCGTCTCGCACCATCTTTACATCGCTGTTCTTGTACACAGCGGTATTCATCTTCTCCATCAGGGGATCCATTTGATTGACCATGAACCGTGTGGGGGAACAACCGGCAACCAATAGGACCGGCACGAAAAGCAGCCATGAGCATTTGAGGAGCCTGGCCTTCATGAGATGCCTCCTTCCGGCGGGACGGTTTTTAATTTGTTTAACGGGTATGGGGTGACTGGCGGAACACTGCTCGATTCCGATAAAAGCAACCATTTATTAAATCGCTATTACGATTGCATAAATTTAGCTTTAGTTCAACTGTATAATTTCTAAGGTTCTCAGGCAGGCGCTAGGGTTCGATGAAGTGCGAGATCCAGTACGGCCCTTTTGTGCCGTCATCCCTCTTTTCGCGGTTGACCCCCTTGGTAATACGCGGAATGGGCGTGGGAAAATGCAATACGCCGGTAAACGCGTCCGGAATCACGATTTCTCCCAGAAAGGGGATATCGATCACCTTCTGCTCTTCTTCCTCGATGGCAACGCGGGTATCGCTGTAATATCCAATCTCATCGCCCCTGTCCAACCGGAGGTTGCCGTTTTTATCAAGAATGGTCACCAGGTAGGCGGTTCGCTCCTTGTCCCCCTCTCCGTGGTCATAGCCTTTGATCAATGGCTCCGGGGGACGACTGTCTTCCTTTACCAGGATGCCCTCATATATGGCGGTTAATATGGGCAGCTCCTTTTCTTCTTTCTGGCCGGAATATATCGGGTTTTGCTCTGTATCCACGCCTATATAATCATATGCCGTGGCCGGCAAAATATCCGCCCCCAGCATATAATCGATATCAATATTCAAATTGATCTCACCAGAGGCGGCCACACTGATATCCACCCCGTCCACATGGATGGCCAGAACGATAAACCGGCTTCTCTGCCCGAACGATCCGGCATCCGTCAGATCCAGTTTATATTCAATGCCGGCGTCGAATTCATAGATATTCTTGTTGAGCTTGAACTCAAAATCCGGCGGTGGCGGTATAATATTGGTGCCACAGTTCAAAACGGTTGTAAACTGGTAGGTTTCCTTGTTCTGCACGATGCCCAGTTTGTCGCCCCGGGTGGGTGAGGGGAAACCGCCGTCAAAATCCTTGTCCGCAAGCGCCGCTATGAGCACCTCCTCGCCGGGGTGCAGATCGGTTGCCGACAGATCGATGGTATAGTTGACAACCGTCTGGGGCACCCTGTAGAAATATTTCAGGCTACCGTAGGGGTCCTCCACCACCTCCCCCGGATTAGCGGATTCAAACACCGTGATATAGAGGGGATCTGTTCGGTTAACGGGGCCGGGCGCTGTTCCGGCCAGTGAGATATCAAAACCCGAAGGCGAATCCACCTCGAATTTAAACTCAATATCTATTTCTCCGATCCGGCCCTCCGGAATCGTAAAGGGCGTCGAGAAATCATCGCCCTCACCGAAAAACCCGATTTTATCCCCGCCGTCCACCGCCCCATTATCGTTTGCATCCAAAAGCGCAAAAATTTGAACGTCCTCAATGGGCACGTCCTGGCCGTAGGGCAGGATATCCAGAATGTAGGTAAACGGGCCGGCCGCTTTTTTCTCTACCCTTGAAAACCCGACCACCTCGTCAAAATCAAGCGTGGTAAAGTCCGAGGAGGTGATCTCGCCCGCATAGGCCACAAGCGTCACCGGCCCCGTCTCATCACCCAATATGTCACCGGAGACAGAGGCATCAAAGTCAAACACCTCCCGGTTGATGGCTACCCTGACGCCGGTGTTGCCCCCTTCCACCAGCTCGATGGACGGGCTGATCCGGCCGGCCTCGGCATATATGCCGATTTTGTCCCCCACCGAGAGCTCCGGAAAGGCCCCGTTGTAATCCGCGTCCCAGAGACCGATCACGATCACCTCGTCGCCTGCGGAAAAGACCGTATTGCTGAGATCCAGGGAGAATTCGTCCTCCCCGGCCGGCACGCGCGTAAAATAGCGGACTGAGGCAAACGGATGGTCCAATACGGACGCTGCGTCCTCACCGTCGAACACCGCGATATACACCGGCGCATCGGCCGAAGCCTCGCCTTCGGCCAAACGATAGCTGCCGCTGATGGATACATCAGCCGCCGACGGCGCCGCCACCGTAAACTTGAATGCCAGGTCGATACCGCCGGTTTCACCGGCAGGGATGGTTATGGGCGTCGAGAAATCATCACCCGCCCCGTAAAAGCCGATGCGATCCCCCGCATCCACAGTTGCACTGTTGTTTTTATCCAGCAGCGCCAGCACTTCAACATCCTCGATGGGCACGTCCTTTCCGTAGGGCAGGATATCCAGAGTGTAGGCCACCGGGCCGGCCGCTTTTTTCTCCACCCTTGAGAACCCGACCACCTCGTCAAAATCAAGGGATGTAAAATCCGAGGACGTGATCTCGCCCGCAT
>JAGXLR010000232.1 GCA_018334555.1 Desulfobacterales bacterium | reverse complement strand
CGTGTTCCTGATATCGCCGCTGCCGCATCTCAGCCTCATTCATTCGGGCTATAATGTCGGACAAGGGCCGGGTATCGGAAAGATCCGGCGGCATAGCCAATCCGGCGAGCCTATCTGAGTCTTCCTCCGTTTTTTGGGCCAGGCTCGCCAGGCTCTGAAAGCGTCCTATCGTCCGCTCGAGGGCTTCGGTGGCCTCAAGCGCGGGAGGGGCGCTAAGGGACTGGGCGGCGGATTGTGTATCCGTCCACTCATCCACCCGGTTATTCGTCTGTTCGATCTCCCTGAAAAGCCGGCTGAGTCCTTCGATCCGGGAATCCGCAGCCTGGATGGCGGCATAGGTCTGCTCCAGATGCTGCATCCGTTCATCCAGGCGCTCGAGGGGGGCCAGCGTTTCCAAACGCCTGTTTAGGCGGGATTTTTCTTTCGCCAGACGTTTTTCTTCTGTTTTCGCATCCCGAACTTTCTGGCGATGCAGGCTCTGCATCTCGATGAGTTTGATGGTATCGGATGCCGATGCAAAAAAGGTCGCCCGCCGGGCCGGCGACTCATCCAGGAGGAATATCGGCTTTTTCTGCTCCCCGAAATGAACGTCGAACGGGCCGCCTTCAGCTTCTACCTGGGGCATTCGGAGCAAACCCTGAAGGTCATCCGGAACAGAGCCGCGCAGGCGATGGATGTCCCTTCCGTTTAGGGTATAGCTGACCGTCTGGTTTTTCCGTTTCCACTCCAGCACATGGCCTTCACCGGTCTCGGCGATGATGCGGCATTCGCGCTCGCCATGGCGCATCATGAAATCTCCGGACACATTCCTTGCGAGTATCTGCAGGGCGGCGATGACAGCCGATTTGCCCGTATTATTCTCGCCTGTCAGCACGGTTAATCCCTCGGCCGGCAGAATGACCGTATGGGGATGGGACATGAAATTGACAAGCTCAATCCGTTTAATCAAAAAAACCTCGATCGCGTGGCTTTTTTTATAATGTAGGCAGTCACGACTCCTCGGATTCCTCGAACGCTTCGGTATCAAGCGGTTTGCGGCCGAATACTTTGGCGCCGATGATACTGATCTCATATAGGATCATCAGCGGAAAGGACATCATTATCTGGGTGACGACATCCGGCGGCGTCAGAAGGGCGGAGCCCACGAAGAACAGCAGCAGCGCATATTTACGGTTTCGTTTCAAAAAGGGCACGCCCACCAGTCCCAGTCTTGCCAGAAATGTGATTACCAGGGGCAGCTCAAAAACAAAGCCGAACGCAAGGAGCAGTTTTGAGGAAAAACTCAGGTATTCCTTCATGGACGGAAGGGGGCGCAGGTTCTCCGTGGCGAAGCCCAATAGGAATTTGAATCCATAGGGAAATACGATGAAATAGCCGAAAAGCGCGCCGCCGACGAAAAATACCGACGATATCAAAACGATGGGCAGCATCAGGCGGCGCTCATTTTTATATAGCCCCGGAGCGACGAACATCCAGAATTCATACGTGATCACCGGTACGGCAAGCAGAATGCCCACCAGAAGGGAAACTTTCAGGTAGGTGAAAAAGGCCTCCGGGACACCGGTAAAAATAAGCGTCCCCTTTTGGCCCATGACCCGGATCAAGGGGTGCGTCAGGATTTCAAAAAGCCTTTCCTTGAACAGGTAGGCAATGACAAAGCCGACGGCGATGGCGATAAAACAACGGATGAGCCGGTCGCGCAGTTCTTCCAGGTGGGCGGTAAAGGGGAGTTTGTCGTCTTCACGCATCGGTGCCGGAGTCCCCTCCTTTTTTCGGTTCGGCCTCCGTCTCCCTGCCCCCGGTTTGGGGGCTTTCTTCGGCGTCCGCCCCAGCCTCCGGAGCGGGGGGCGCCGGTGCGCTGTCAGCTATATTTTCGGACGTTCCCGATCCGTCGGCGTTTTTATTCCAGGACGACTTGAAGTTATCCCGCATATCGTTCAACGGTTTTTTGACTTCATTGACTTCGTCCTCGATATCCAATGAATCCTTTATTTCCTGTGTCGCCTTTTTGAATTCGTTAAACGCCCGTCCCAGGGATCGGGCCATATCGGGGAGCTTTTTCGGGCCAATAACGATCAGGGCGATGGCTAAAATTACCAATAATTCAGGCATACCGATGCCAAACATGGATACGGGGGCTCCTTTAAATTTACTTGCTAGCTTCTAATGTGCGCCGTGATATGACCGGCTTCCGGAAAAATCAGGGCCTTGCATGCCAGCTTGCAGGCGTTGATACTGCCCGGCAGACAGAAAAGGGCTGTTTTCCCTATAACTCCGGCGGTGGCCCGGGATACGATAGCTGCAGAGTCAATATCCTCATAGCTCAGCTGGGCGAATAATGGTGAAAATGCAGTCAATTCTTTGCTGAACAGGGGTCTTACGGCTTCGATCGTAACATCTGACGGACTCAGGCCGGTCCCGCCGTTTACGAGCAGAATCTCCGGCGCCTGATGATTGACAACTTCCGATACGATTCGGGATATTTCGGATCTGTCATCCGGTATGACCCGATGCAAAACGACCGTGTGGCCTTCGCGTTTTGCCTGCCGGTTCATCCAGTGGCCGCTTTTGTCCTCTGCCAGGCTTCGCGTGGTGGAAACCGTGAGAATGCCGAGACGCAAATTTTTGGGTGCGGCCTGTTTATGTGCTTTATGTCCCATTTGAAATCATATCCACCCGGTCGACGCCGTCGTATTCAGAAAGCCGCACATTGATGGCCTCGTCCGGCTGTGTTTTGATATATTTGCCGATATAATTGGCCTGAATGGGAAGCTCCCGATGGCCCCGGTCGATCAGCACGGCCAGGTCAATCCGTAGGGGCCGTCCGAAGTCCATCAGCGCATCCATGGCCGCCCGAATCGTCCGCCCGGTAAAAAGCACATCATCGATCAAAATAATCGCCCTCTCATCCACATAAAACGAAATATCGGTTTTTCGGACGATCGGCTGCTGGCTGATGCGGGTCCAGTCATCCCGATAGAGATTGATATCCATATCCCCGGTAGGAATATCGATGGATTCGATCTCCCGGAGTTTGGACCGGATGCGCCGGGCGAGAAAGACCCCGCGCGTATGTATACCGATGAGCGCAATCCTATCTATATCACTAGTATTCTCGAGGATTTCGTAAGTCATCCGGGTGATAATCCGGTCGATATCCGAACCCTCAAACAGTACCTGGCTCTTGCCCATAGGCCATCCTGAATCGGTTTTTAGGCGCTTTTTTGCATGGGTTCCGGCAAACTTAAGGTAAAAGGTAAAAGGTAACTTAGCGCCTTCCGCCGTTGCCATTCGAGAAGCGCAAACGACGAAAAATGTTGTTTGTTAAACCCAAGATACCTAAATTGAGCCATAGGATATAACAGCAAAAGAAGCAAGATCAAGCTTTATCAAAACCAAAACTGACAATCTCGTAAAAAGCGATTTATTGCGCTGGCGCCCCATTTTTGCAGAAAGTAACTCTGAGAAGCGTCCGCATTGTCATTTCGAGCGGTAGCGAGAAATCTTTAACAATCAAGATTCCTCGTCACTTTCGTTTCTCGGAATGACAGCAGCGGAAGCTTCTAAGATAATATTAAATATTGTCGAGTTCCTT
>JAGXLR010000231.1 GCA_018334555.1 Desulfobacterales bacterium | reverse complement strand
GTTTCTATCCGCCCTTGAAAAAGCTATAGATGCCGGACTCAATCTTCCTATCGTCTATAACTCCGGCGGCTATGACCGGGTTGAGACGCTGCAGCTCCTCGAGGGCGTGATTGATATCTATATGCCGGATTTTAAATTCTGGGACGCCGCGGTGGCTGAAAAAACATGCCATGCCCCGGATTATCCGGATACAGCAAAAGCCGCCATATCGGAAATGCACCGGCAGGTTGGCGAGCTCCGTATCGATTCAAACGGCATCGCCCGCACCGGACTCCTTGTAAGGCATCTCGTTCTGCCCGAAGACCTGGCCGGCACCCGCCATATCATGAAGTTTATTTACGAGGCCGTTTCGGCGGACACGTATGTCAACATCATGGCCCAATACCGGCCTTGTGGTAATGCGCATAGGGTTCCGGAGCTCCGGCGCCGAATTACAGATGAAGAGTTCAAAGCGGCCATCGATGCCGCCCGTGAAGAAGGAATCACCCGTCTTGACCGCATCTGATCGCTTGAAGAGGCCCTATCCATATCTTCCCCGATCCTTTAAGTCAGCGTATCCCTTTTCTCTGGCCGCCACCTCTTTCATATATCCGGATTATATGGCGCCCAATGCCCGGATGCTGGGACCCTACCTGGATGAGATGGAACTGCTGTTTTTTGAGAGCAGGCATCCGGGAAGCCTTCCGCAGCCCCAAGAGATTCATGAGTTGAAAAGCCTCTCACAAAAATACGGGCTTTCCTATAATATTCATCTGCCGTTGGATATTTCTTTGACGGCAAAGGCAGCCGCCGAGAGGAGGCAGGCGGTTGAGACCATCAAATATTGTATCGACCTGGCCGGATGCCTATCGCCCACCACCTGGACGATTCACCTGCCCTACGAGGATGAAGGCGATGATTTCAACGACTGGCTGGACCGAACCGGCGAGAGCCTCAGCCAGCTTTTTCCCGCCTATATCGAGGGCTCTATGTTCTCGGTGGAGACCCTTTCCTATCCGCTTGAATGGATTGATGGCCTCCTGAGGGCGTTTGATCTTTCCATATGCCTGGATATCTGCCATATGGCAGTTCATGGGCTCGACTGGAAGGCATTCTATGAGCTTTATGCCGAGAAAATCCCGATCATTCATCTATATGGGTTCCGCAAGGCCCATGAACACCTGGGTCTTGACCAGCTCTCGGCCGATATCCGCCAATCGGTTGCAGAAATACTCGACCGGTTTTACGGCACGCTCTGCCTTGAAGTTTTCTCCTATCCCCATCTTGACGCTTCCCTGAAGATACTTTCCCAACTGGCTTGACACCGGCTAAAATTTTTTAAAGGAGCCTTGTATGTCATTATTATCCGAAACCATTCAAAAAATCCCCGCCATTGATCAAACCTTTTATGAAAAAGCCTTGGACCAGCTGGCTAATCAGGCCAGACCGGCCGGCAGCCTGGGGATGCTTGAGGACGCTTCTGCGCGCCTGGCGGCAATCAAAAAAACTCTGGATGTGCGGCTGCCGAATAAATATATTCTAACCTGCGCCGGGGATCACGGGATTGTAGCCGAGGGCGTGAGCCTCTTTCCCCAGGAGGTCACCGCCCAGATGGTCTATAATTTCCTAGACGGGGGGGCATCAATTAATGTGCTGGCCAAGCATGCCGGTGCCCGTGTCATGGTGGCTGATTTTGGGGTCAACCATAGCTTTGAGCCGGAACTGCCCATATTTCATAAAAAAATCCGAAAAGGCACGAATAACTTCTTTAAAGAACCCGCCATGAGCCGGGAGGATGCCATCGCCGCCATTGAGGCAGGTATTGAAACCGTCAACGAAATTTGTGACCCGTCGCCAGTGGATATGATCGGCACCGGGGACATGGGCATCGGCAACACCTCGCCCTCCACCGCAATTATCGCGGCTTTTTCGAAGATTCCCGTTAAACAGCTTACCGACCGGGGAACGGGACTGGATGATAACGGGCTTTCGCATAAAACCGCAGTAATTGACGCAGCCATAAAAAGACATGCACCTGACGCGGGGGATCCGATTGATGTCCTGTCCAAAGTGGGCGGATATGAAATCGGCGGTATCGCCGGCATTGTGATCGGTGCCGCGGCCAATAAAATACCTGTTTTATCCGATGGCCTCATATCAACTGCCGGCACCCTGATCGCCACCGAATTGGCGCCGGCAGTAAAGGATTACCTGTTTGCGGCGCATCAATCCGTCGAAATCGGCCATCAATACATGCTGTCCCGCATCAACATCCAGCCCCTGCTAAATCTTGACATGCGTTTAGGGGAAGGCACCGGGGCGGCCCTGGCCATGGAGATACTGGATGCCGCCACCCGGGTGCTCGCGGAGATTAAAACATTTGATGAGGTGCGCATTAAAAACGCCCACAAAAATCCATGATATCGATTTTTCCCTTGACAGTTTGGGGATACGGGTAAAAAAATAAAATTTTTACCTAAACTGAGCGCAGACGATGAATCTAAAAGATCAACTCTATACGCCATCCCAGCAGGATATCATCCGCCGGGTTCAGGTAAATATCCCGTTTATCATGCTTGCGGAAGCCTCCTGGCAGGAGTTGGTGTTCGCCCTGGATTTAAACCCGGAGATCGGCCTGGATGCCACCGCCCTGGATCAATTTACGGCATCGGACTTCTCGGAAGTGGCCGAAAAATTACATAACCATGGCCTAACCGTTACCATTCACGGGCCGTTTCTCGATTTATCGCCGGGCTCGCCGGATACGGTCATCCGTGAGGCGACAGGCCGACGTTTTCAACAAATGATCGAAGCCGTCGATATTTTCAAGCCAGAAAGCGTCGTCTGCCATGCCGCCTATGATACCTACCGCTATGATTTCTGCCGGGAGCAATGGTATGCCAATAGCATAGAAACCTGGCAGTGGGTCGCAAACGCGATTAAAGAAAGGGGCTCCCGGCTCATGCTGGAGAATGTATATGAACAGGCGCCGGAGGATCTGCTGGCGCTTTTGAACCCTTTTGATCCGGAGCTTATCGGATGCTGCCTGGACGTCGGCCATCAATACGTCTTCAGCCAAAAACCACTCTCTGAATGGCTGGAGAAGCTGGGGCCCCGGATCGGACACCTGCACCTGCATGACAATAACGCCGATTTCGACGCCCACCTGCCGATGGGTTCCGGAAGTATCGATTTCAAGCCGGTAGCCGATTTCCTGTCCGGCCCTCGAGCCGTCCCAATTATTACCCTGGAACCGCATCGGCGGGAAGACTTCCGAACAAGCGTCCGCTATCTTGATAGCCACGAAATGCTGTCGATTTGATATTTGTTGATAACGGTGGGATTGGTCTTGACAAATCCATTATTCCTTATTAAAAAATCTTTTTTTATCTTAACAAATACGACAATCCCGTAAAAAGTCGTCTTTAGGGTGGCAAAGTAAAAAGTTCAGGATCAAGGTACGCAAAATCCCGAGGAATGTAGCGCCACATAGATATTGGACTTCCAAGGAACTCGACAATATTTAATATTATCTTAGAAGCTTCCGCTGCTGTCATTCCGAGAAACGAAAGTGACGAGGAATCTTGATTGTTAAAGATTTCTCGCTACCGCTCGAAA
>JAGXLR010000094.1 GCA_018334555.1 Desulfobacterales bacterium | reverse complement strand
GTGTGCTCTTCCGATCTATGAGGATGACCCCGGCCAGGATTTTCACCGGAAACTGCCGGGCATAGTCCATAAACTGCTTAAAATGGTTAAGATCATAGACGGCCTGGGTTTGGATGAATTCGGCCCCTGCCTCGATCTTCTTTTCAAACTTGATCAACTGGGGCTCAAGGGGATTCGCCTCCGGGGTAACGATGGCCCCGGCGCAAAAAGAAACCCCGCCGTCCAGTTCATTGCCGGCCATATCTTTGCCGGATTCAAGCCTTCGAATGGCGGCCACCAGCTGGGAGGAATCCAGATCGAAAACCGCCTTAGCCTCCTTGTGGTCGCCCAGCATCACCGAATCGCCGGTCAGGCATAGGACGTTATGAATCCCCCGGCTTGAAGCAAACAGCAGGTCTGACTGAAGCGCCAGCCGGTTGCGGTCACGGCAGGTCATCTGCAGGATGGGCTCCCCGCCCATTTCTTTGATCATCAGGGCACCGCCGAGGGAAGGAAAACGCATCACCGAACTCTGGTGATCCGTGACATTCATGGCATCCACTTTATCTTTTAAAAGCTCTATGTGATGCCGCATTTTTTCCAGGTTGGTGCCTTTGCCAGGTGCCACTTCGCAGGTGACGACGAATTTGCCTGAACCAAGGGCTTTTTTAAACGATGACGGCATGGGGGTTCTCCCTTTATCCAAGAATGGATCGTTTCAAATCAATGATGGCTTCGTAAAAAGCGGTTTATTCCGCCGCGGCGGTATTTTTGCAGAAAGTAACTCTAAAAAACATCCGCATTGTCATTTCGAGCGGCAGTGAGAAATCTTTCCTCCAAGATTCCTCGTCACTATCGCTCCTCGGAATGACATAATCAATATCCAACCTAATACCCAATACCCAATACCTAATACCCAATACCCAATACCCAATACCTAATACCCAATACCCAACACCTAATTGCTTTTTATATAAAATTTTCCCGGGCTTGGCTCGCCCAGGTGATTTCGCGGCTTCTGATATTGGCGCATGAGGTCCAGGCGGCCGAGTTCTTTTAATCGATTGTATATAAGGGTCCAGGCGCAGTCCTTGTTCGGATCGATTTCGCATTTGCCGTTGTTGGTGCCCCCGCACGGCCCGTTGACCAGCCCCTTATGGCATGTGGTCACTGGGCATATCCCGCCGGTTTCACCGATGATACAGGTGCCGCACTGCCGGCAGACTTCGTTGAACTCGCCAAAGCCGGTTTCCTTTCCGATAAACAGGGTGTCCAGCGCCGGTACCACGAATTTTTTCAGCTGGCTGGCGATGGTCTGAACCCCGTAGGCACAGGTCATGATCAAAAGGGCCTCCGCCTGGTCCAGAGGGGCCTTGAATTCTTTGAGCATCTCGCCGGTCAGGTTGTCGCAGGCCACCGGCACTACTGTGGTCCCGGTAATGACTTTTCCCTTGGCGGAAAGGCGTTCCTTCATGGCGGCAACCTCCGGCTCCCCGCCGGTGTGGGTAAGGGTCACGCAGGTGCCGCAGCCGATAATAAATATGCGTCCGTTTCCGTCGAGGAGTCGATCAATCTCTTCTTCGGATTTGGGGCGGGTGATGGATCGGATCATAGCTCGTTATCCTCCTTTTCGAGATCGCACCTAAGGCACCGCTTGGCTTCAAATTGGGCCTGCGCCTCGGTAAAGCCCTTTTCAACCTCCCTGAAGTCCCGTATACGCTCATCCGGGCTTTCAAACCCGACCGCCACGCGGTGTTTCTCCTCGGTGGACTCCTCTTCAAGGGCCAGGCCGGTCTTCTGAGCCCTCTTGGTTTTTTCATCCGGCATATAGACCCGGGCCTTGTCGCCGGCCAGGTATTTATCAATCGCAAGCGCCGCCCGCCGGCCGGAGGCGATGGCCCGGATGACATAGGTCGGTCCGGTGGTGAAGTCGCCGCCCGCAAAAACCCCCGGCACATTGGTAGCAAGGGTGTTTTCATCAACCGCGAGGCTTCCCCAAAGGGCGCGCTCGAGCTGGCTGTCTTCGGGCAGAAAGGACGTATCCGGGGCCTGGCCGATGGAGATGATGATATTGTCGGTTTCGATGAACTGGTCATCATTGATGTCGCATGCCGGGTTGAAGCGGCCCTCCTGGTCGAAAACGGAAAGACACCGGGTGAACCGGATGCCGGTGATTCTATTGTTCTCATGGTAGATTTCTGCGGGGGACCAGGAAGGATTTAAAACCACGCCCTCATCAGCGGCCTCGATGATGTCTTTTTCCCAGGCCGGCATCTCGTCGCGGCTCTCCAGGCAGAAGAGCTGTACATGGTCAGATCCGGCGCGAAGGGCCGTGCGGGCCACATCCAGCGCGACGTTGCCCCCGCCGATGACAACGGTCCGGCCGGAGAGCCGGATCGATTTCCCCGTTCGCACATCGCTTAAAAAGTTCAATCCGTAAAACAGACCCGCCAGGCCCTCTTCTTCGCCGGGGATGCCGATATGTTTGCTCGCCTGGGCGCCGGCGGCAATAAATACGGCGCTGTAGCCCTCCTTCATCAGGTCGTTAACCGTATGATTGGCGTCAATGGGGGCGTTGTAGTGAATTTTGACGCCGGCGTTTTCAATATATTCAATCTCTTCTTCGATAACTTCTCTGGGCAGCCGGAACTCGGGCACAGCAATGCCCAGCATTCCCCCGGCAATGGATTGGGCCTCGAAAACGCTCGCCGCATACCCCATCTCTGCCAGAAAGTAGGCGCAGGTGAGGCCGGACGGACCGGCGCCCACTATCGCCACTTTTTCATCCTTGGTCACCGGGAAGGGTTCCCGCGCCGGACCGATGTTTTCAAAATACCAGTCCGAGGCAAAGCGTTTAAGCGACCGGATGGCCACGGGGTCGTCCAACTCCCCCCGCCGGCATTTAAACTCGCATGGATGGATGCAGATGCGGCCGCATACCGCGGGGAAGGGGTTTCTCTCCCGGATAATCTCAACCGCCTCCCGGTAGTTGCCGTTGGCGATTGCCGCAACATAGTTTGGCACATCAATACCCGCAGGGCACGCATGCTGGCAGGCGGAGATGACCATGGAGTCGCAAACCGCACCGGCGCAGCGGCGTTCAAGGATGTGGTCTTTGTATTCCTGCTCAAAGTATTTAAGCGTGGAAAGCGCCGGCTTGGGGCAGGCCTGGCCAAGCCCGCACAGCGATGCCTCTGATATGGTCTTGCCGATGGATTTGATGGTCTCGATATCCTCGATTCTTCCCCGGCCGAGGGTGATCCGGGTGAGGATCTCCAGCAGCTGGGTGGTTCCCAGGCGGCACGGGGCGCATTTACCGCAGGACTCCGACTGGGTAAAGCTTAAAAAGAAGCGGGCGATTTCCACCATGCAGTTGTTCTCGTCCATGACCACCATGCCGCCCGAGCCCATTATCGCGCCGACGCGCTGGATGGTGTCATAGTCTATGGGAAGGTTTAAAAACTGTGCCGGCACGCAGCCGCCTGCCGGCCCGCCCATTTGAACCGCTTTAAACTGTCTTCCTTTCGGGATGCCCCCGCCGATATCAAAGATGACCTCTTTGATGGTGATCCCGATGGGGACCTCCACCAGGCCGGTGTTGTTGACTTTGCCGGCAAGGGAGAAAATCTTGGTCCCCTTGCTGTTTTCCGTGCCCACCTGGCCGTACCAGTCCGCGCCGTTTTTGATGATCAGCGGCACATTGGCGAACGTTTCCACATTATTGATGTTGGTAGGCTTTTCGTCCAGGCCGGCCTGGGCCGGGAAAGGCGGGCGGGGGCTGGGCATGCCCCGGTTTCCCTCGATGGACGCCATCAGGGCGGTTTCCTCCCCGCATACAAATGCGCCGGCCCCCATTTTAAGGGAGAGCTTGAAATCAAATCCGGTGCCCAGGATATTTTCGCCAAGAAGACCCAGGCTTTCTGCCTGCTCCAGGGCAATGGTCAAATGCTCGACCGCGATCGGATACTCTTCGCGGACATATATGAACCCGTACGCCGCGCCAATGGCAAAGGCCCCCAAGAGCATCCCCTCGAGCACGGCATGGGGGTCGCCCTCGAGCAGGGCCCGGTCCATGAATGCGCCGGGGTCGCCCTCATCGGCATTGCAGATCAGGAACTTGGGGCTGTTTTCAGCCTGGCGGGCGAACCGCCATTTAACCCCTGTAGGAAACCCGGCGCCGCCGCGGCCTTTTAGCTTGGCGGCGGTCACCGCTTCGATTACGTCCTCCGGGGTCATCTGGGAAAGCGCCTTCACCAGGGCCTTGTATCCGTCCTGGGCGATATAGTGTTCGATCCGGGTCGGGTCGATCCGCCCGCAATGGGAAAGGACCCGTCGCTCCTGGTTTTTGTAAAAGGGGATGCGGTCGCGGTGATAAATGCTCTGATGCGTGCGGGGATCCTGGTAGGCCAGGCGCTCGATCAACTGGTTATGTTTTATGGTCTGGGAGACAATCTCCGGGGCGTCCTCCGGGGTGACCGCCTGATACTGTATCCCCAAAGGCTCGATGGCAATTACCGGCGCCTTGGCGCAAAAGCCGTGGCAGCCGGTGGAGCGGATTTCGACCGTCTTTTCGAGCCCCTGTGTGCGGACTTCTTCGGAGAGCGCGGCGGCGACTTCAGCCGCCCCATAGGCCCGGCATCCGGTCATGCAGACGTGGATCTGGGTTTGGCTTTTTGCGGTATCCGCCAGGATTTTATTGCGGAGCCATTCCAGCTGTCCAATGGATGTTAATCTTTCAGTGGCCATTATCCGCCTCCTTGGCCGGAGTGGATGTTTCGGTAGGCTTGGGCTTACGGTATTGATTCAGTATGCTGATCACTTGCGGCGGGGTAAGCTTGCCGTAATAATTCTTGTTGACCATCATGGTCGGCGCCAAAAAACAGGCCCCGAGACAGGCCACGGTTTCAAGGGTAAACTGATAATCCGGGCTGGTCTCGCCCTCCTCCAGGTTAAGCTCTTTTTTCATCATCCGCAAAATACTGCGCCCGCCTTTCACATGACAGGCCGTGCCCCGACAGACGCGAATCACATACCGACCCTTGGGCTTTAGGGAAAATCCGGCATAGAAGGTGACCACGCCCTGGACGTGGGAGGGAAACATCTTAACAGCCCTGGCAACGGGTTCGATCGCGGCCGGCGGAATATAGCCGAAGGCCTCCTGAATTTCCTGCAGAAGCGGGATCAGCCCCCATTTCTGTCCCCGGTATTTATCGATAATGGCATGCAGCTGATCCCAGTCGATGGCTTTGGGTTCCATATTATGGCATCTCCCCACGGGTTTCGATTTTTTCAATTTTGACACGGCAGAGCATCCAGCCCGGTGCATCTGAAGGGGGCGGCTCGCATAGGTCCACCAGGTTCATGGCGTCATTTTGGCCGTACGCCAGGGGAATGAATATCTGGCCGACCGGCATATCCGTATTTATTCGGAAGCCCCGCTCGACTTGTCCGAATGGGCTGGTCAGGCGAAGGCGATCGGCTTCCGACAAGCCGAGCCGTTGGGAATCCTCGGGAGAAATTTCGATCTGCCCCCTGAGCTGAAAGCTCTGGATCCGTTCAGACCGGCTGGTGCGTGTGCCGCAGCCCAGGTGATACCTGAGCCCCCGGATAATGCCGGTGTAGGGGAACTCCGGATCCGGTGGCGCCGGCTTCTGGGCCGGGATATCCGCCGGAGAAAAGTGAAACCGGAAGCCGCTTTCTAACCCGTTGTTTTTCAGCCAACCCTGCCGGTGGCTGCCAAGGTCCGCATACATGGGCACCAGGCGCCGGATTTCCTGCTTGACCTGTTCAATTGTGGTATATTTTTCCGGATACCCCATTTTGGATGCAAGTAAAGCAAGAATTTCCCAATCGGGCAGTGCCTGTCCCGGCGGCGATACAATGGGGGCGAAGTTCTGGATCCGTCCTTCCATATTGGTAAACGCCCCGGCTTTTTCAGTAAATGCCGCCCCCGGGAGGATGACGTCTGCCAGTTTGACTGTCTGATTGCACAGAATATCCTGGACAACCATGAAATCGAGTTTTTTAAGGGCATTTTTAACCCGCCTCGACTGGGGTAGCTTTCTCAAGGGATTCTCCCCCATGATGTAGACGGCTTTTAGGGTGCCGTTTTCAGCCGCTTCTATCAGCCGGAGCATACTGAGGCCGGGATCCGGGGAAATTTTTGTTTTCCATGCCTTTTCCAGGGGGATACGGCCGGATTCATCTGAAATCGGATGGCGGCCGGGGAGCCAATCCGGGGATACGCCCATATCAAAGGCCCCCATCCCGTTGCCGGCCTCTGTCATCAGGTATATGCCGGTCCCCTTTCCGCCCTGGCTGCCGGTGAGCAATGAAAGGTTAAAAAGCGCGTTGAAACCGGCTTCTGAGATCGACTGGCCGGCGGTATGGCCAATGACAAAGGCCGTTTTTTTGCCCTCCAGAAGGGATGCGGCGGTTTTCAGATCCTCCCTCGTAACTGCCGCCAGACCGGCAATTTTCTCCGGGTCTTGCGCGTTGAGACCCTCTGTGTAAGCGTTGCCATCCAATGTATGGTTCTGGATAAATTCGGTGGCGTGCCCATTTCGCGCCACCAGTTCGGCGGCAATCCCGTTTAAAAGGGAGGTAAGCGAAAAACCGGGGTTTTTGGCGAGCTCCGGCCGAATCCATTGCCCCGCAAAAAGGGAGAGCTCATTGGGCAGGGGGTCGATGACAACCAATGCGGCGCCTTTTTTTGCCGCCCGCTTAATGTGATAGCCGAGGACCGGTGCGGCATGATCCGGATCAGGCCCCAGCACGACGATCGCCGGCGCCTTCTCCAAATCCGAGAGGCGGTTGACCCGGCAGCTGCCCCCGGTCTTCTGGTCAAGGGCCATTAGCTGGGCCCCGCTGTTTTGGGAGGCCATATTGATGATATTCTCTGAGTGGAAAATCGCCCGGCCGATCTTCTGGAACAGGTAGTTTTCCTCGATGCTGCATTTGGTGGAGCCGATAAACGCAATGCTCTGCGGGCCATAGGTCCGTTTGATATCCGAGAGCCTCGATATCAAATGTTCAAGGGCCTCATCCCATGAGGCCTCTTTAAAGGCGGGTGCTCCGGCTTCGCCGGCTGATTTTATCATCGGCGCTGTCAGGCGGTCGGCGGAATTCAAGAAGTCATGGGCAAAATGGCCCCGCACACAGAGGGTGGCCCGGTTTACCGTATCCTCGAGGTCGGCGGGGTTGATCGCCACAATTTTGTTCCCCGAAATGCCGATGTCCAGAGCGCACCCAATGCCGCAAAAGCCGCAGATCGATAGGCCCTGCCTCTCGGGCGTGCCAGCATACCAAGCATTCTTGGGGCTTAAGGCGCCGGTAGGGCAGATCGATACGCAGGTGCCGCAGAACGTGCAATTCGAGTGTTCCAAAGGCGTTTCATGGACGGTGGCCGGCCGGGATTCGAACCCCCGGAGATTGTAGTCGATGGCCCCGGTACAGACCAGTTCATGATCCGCCCGGATGCATTTGCCGCAAAGTATGCATTTGCTCAAATCCCTTATAATAAAAGGGTTTAACTGTTCAAAGGATTTGTAGTTCGGCATGGGGTAGAGGTCATTCTCGCCTACACCGAGCTGGGCGGCAATCTTTCTGAGTTCGCAGCGGTTGCCCTTGTTGCATACAAGGCAGGATTCCGGGTGCTCGGCCATCATCAGGCGGACGATGTTTTGGCGATGATCCAACACCCGGGGGGTGTCTGTCTGAATCACCATGTCTCTGGCGGCAGGCGTCACACAGGAGGCAAACAGCCGGCCCGTCTTTTCGTCTTCCACCAGACACAGCCGGCAGGCGCCGTAAGGCTTCAAATCCCGGTGATAGCAGAGGGAAGGGATGTGGATGCCGTTTTGCGTCGCCGCCTCGAATACACTGGTTCCTTCTTGGCAGGAGATCTTTTTCCCGTTGATGGTGAGTACAATGCTTTCCAAAATATTGATCCTCCTCTATCCGTAAAGACGGCCCTAAAAAAGAGGATGCAGCGGCACTCAGGAGAAGCCGCGCAGACGCGCGGGCGTAAAAGCGGGACGGTTATTTCAGTTTGGCCGCATCAAGGTAGCGCTTGAGTTTTTCCTCTCCGCCGATGGTGATGATATGAATCCCCTGGCAAAGGTCTTTCAAGCCCTTCACCGTATCGGCAAAGAGCTCAATGCTGGCCTTTTCCTTATCGGTCGCCCGGGCGAGCTTCTGGATGATCCAGTCCGGCACCAGCCCGGATTTTAGGTGCCGGTTTAAGAATTGGGCCATTCCCGCGGTGCGGATAATCATCACCTCGGCAATCACCGGAACCCCGAAGGTTTGGGTCCGGTTTAAAAATTTTTCAAACCGCTCCACGTCAAATACCGGCGTGGTCAAAAAGTAGCCGGCGCCGATTTTGGTCATTTCCTCCATCTCTCGAAGCTCGAGATCGGGCACGTTTTTTCCCCAGTTGGATTCAACCCCGGAGCCCAGAAGGAATTCGCCTTTACCCGGCAGTTCGTCGCCTTCAAGGCTTCGGCCCTCCCGGATGTGGTCAAGGACGGATTCGATCTTTCCGCTGTCCACATGGAAAAACATCATTTCCTGCAGGCTGTCGCCGGTGATGCGGTAGTCCTCGGTAAATACAAGAAGGTTGTCCACCCCGGCCATATGGGCCTGTGTCAAATCCTTCATCAGCTGAATCCGGTTTTTGTCCCGGGTCGTGGTCTGGTAGATGGATTCAAAGCGGTTTTGCTTCAGGATCTCGCAGGTCTGGATGGTATCGCCGACAATGCCCTCAAATTCGACTTCCGAAAGCGATACCCCGTCCACCCGGCCGCGCACGGTGCTTAAACTTTTGATGAGGTCTTCCTGGTCGGATTCCAGCGGTGTCTGGAATTCGGAGGTAACGACAAAGTCTTTTCTCTCAAGCGCTTCTTTTAATTTCATTGATGCGCCTCCCTGCCGGCATTAGGCCGGCGTTATTCTCGGAGTCCCAAAAGTCGGCTGACTTCCTCTTTTAGCTGGGGCAGGGGCAGGGGTTTTGAGTAGCACGCGTCAGCGCCGTATGCCTTCATCTGTTTGAATTTTTCCTCGTCCAGGTAGGCGGATAGTACGATAATTTTGGTATCCCGGCTCTCAGGTGCGGATTTGATCTTCTTACAGACATCAAAGCCCTTGATGTCCGGCATCATAATATCGAGAATCAGCAGGTCGGGTTGGAAGTGGCTTACCTGGATGCCGGCCTCAAATCCATCGGCCGCGGATATGACTTCATAGTCGTATTCATCTTCTTCCAGGGCCTGGACAATCGATTCCACGATAATGGGGTCATCATCTACCACAAGGATTTTTGTACGCCCCGTCCCGGTTTCTTTCTCCGGTATCGGCATCCCCTGTTTTTCCATGAAGTCAATTAAATCCTTGCGGTTGATCCGCCGGTGCCCGCCCGGCGTTTTGTAGGCCTTGATCAGCCCGGACTCAATCCAGTTGATGATGGTTTTGGGGGATACGCGGCAATATTTGCTGGCCTTGAATACGGTAAGCACATCATCCATGGCAAAATCTCCTATGGAGGATTTTTATTTATTTCCATTATTATAGAATTTAAAAAAATGTCAAGGAAAAAATATAAAAATCTGTATTTTTTATCTTGCTAATTTAACACGGAATTTATCTGGAGACAGGAATAGTCGAAAAAATTTTATAAATTTTATAGTTATTACAGTTATTATTCGGGCGAGTCGAGGGGGAGGGTAATGGAAAAGGTGGTTCCGCCCTCAGGCGTGCTTTTTACCCGGATGTCTCCGCCATGATCCTTGATGAACCCGTAGCAGACGGAAAGCCCCAGGCCCACCCCTTTTACACTGTCCTTGGTGGTAAAGAAGCTGTCGAAAATTTTGCCGAGGTTCTCCTCCTTGATACCGGTTCCGGTGTCGGCGATATCGATGCGGATTTGTGAATCCTGTTGGCAGGTGGCAATCGTCAGGGTCCCGCCCTCCGGCATGGCGTCTCTGGCGTTTGAAATCAGATTCAAAAATACCTGCCGCAGCTGGTTGGGCGAGGCGTGGACCATTTCCAGGTCTTCGGCCAGCTCAAAATGAACCCTGATGTCGTGCTCCTGAAGCTGCTTTTCATGTAACATGATCAGCTCATCGAGTATCCTGTTGATGTCCGTGGCCTTTCTTTCCTCCTGCTCGGGCTTTGAAAAAGAGAGCATTTTTTTCAGCATGTCGGTCAGACGAACGGTTTCTGAAAGTGACATGTCCAGGAGCTTGCGGCGCTTGTTCTCCGGCGGGATCTCTGTCTTCAGCAATTCCAACGTGTTCATAATGCCGTAGATCGGGTTGTTTAGTTCATGGGCCAGCTGGGAGGTGAGCCGCCCCATGGCGGCGAGTTTTTCCGAGTGGAGCAGCTGCTCCTGGGTCCTCATGAGCCGCTGTTCCATTTCGATTCGCTCCCTTAGATCGACGAATGATCCCACGGTGGCAATTTCATTGCCCTTATCATCATAAACCATGGCTGCGGAAAGATTTCCGTCGATGACTTCGCCGTCGCGCCGAACGTAGAGCAGGGGGTAGGACCGGAGCATTCCGATACCGCCGTTCTCCGGTGTGCGGATCATTTTCATGATTTTCCGGGCCACGCCCTCCGGGTAGATCCTTGTGATATTCATTTTACCGATCACTTCATCGGCCGGATAGCCCAGGGTTTTCTCCGCCGCCCGGTTCCAGATGATGATATTGCCGCTGAGGTCTGCCGCCATGATCGGGTTGGGCGAGCTTTGAATAATTTTGTTCATGAAGTCATGGGCTTCCTTGAGCTTTTTCTCCATTTGGTAGCGCTGGGTTTCGTCCACGACGATGCCTTCGTATCCAAGGACATTGCCGTCCGGATCGTATCGCACGTGGCTGGTCAGCGAGACGATGATGGGCGTGCCGTCGCGTTTTTTGAACGCCACCTCGTAGTCCATGACACGGCCGTCGCGCTCGATCATTTCCTGGAACCTGCGGCGGTCATGAGGCCTGACATAGAGGTCCGTGGTGATATCCATCCTCAAAAACTGTTCCTTGCTCGGATAGTCCAGCATATCCAGAAGCGTCTGATTGGCGTCCAAAAATTTGCCTTCCTTGCTGCTGATATAGACGCCGACGCCTACGTGTTCAAAAAGTTTCCGGTAGTCTTCTTCAGAGGCTTTCAACTGGGCTTCGCGCTGTTTATGGTAGGTAATATCGCGATAGACGCTCATCTTTGAAACCGAGCCGTCCGGATTTCGGATCGGCATCTCAGTCAGCGCGAAGGTCCGGTCCGCTTTCGGCACGTAAAGCTCCCAGCGCAGGCTTTGCCCCTTAAAAATCTCTTCAGCCCGGCACCATGGGCAGATTTCATCGCGGTCGTTTAACACTTCGTAGCATTTTTTTCCCACGCCGGGCGCAAACATCTCGGTCATCTTCTGGTTCATGTACTCCACGGTATAGGACCTGTCGATGATGTAGATGCCGTCATCTATGGTATTCAAAATGGCGGTTAGCATGCTTTTTTCTTTGTCCATGAAGGTTTCTCTCCTGAGCAAGTCTAATTTTTACGAAGCCATCAATTTTGCTCTGGGCAACGGAACTACTAATCTATAGGTTAAAGGAAATTTTCAGACAGGCAAGGATTTAATTTTCCCGGACGAGCTAGCGCCTCTCCAGCTTTTCCAGGTTGTCCCGGGCAAAGTCAATACGGGGGTCGATACTCAGGGCGATTCTATAATAGCCGATGGCGGCATCCTTATCCCCCAGCTCCCGGTAGTTGGTGGCGATATTGGCATAGTCGATGGCCGAGTTGGGGTTTAGCCGGATGACCCGCTCAAAGCTGTTTATGGCCTTTTGGTGCTCGCCCAGCTTGAAATAGCAGAATCCCATCAGGTTGTAGATATCCGTCCGCTCCGCATCCCATGCGATACCCTGATGGAGCACATCAAGGGCCTTTTCATAGTCGCCGGTGGTTTTCAGGCACACCCCCATGTAGGAATAGATGCTGGGGATGTCCTGCGGGTCCGGATCCAGGTCAAGGGCGGCCTGAAACTGGGAAAGGGCGGTCTCCGGCGCATCTGCCGCGAGCCAGCAGGTGCCGAGGTAAAATTTGATGTAATATTTGCCCGGCATTTGCCGGTCAATGGCCGCCAGTTTCCGGATGGCCGCTTCCGCGGGATATTTTTCCGTGATCAGTTTGCCGCAGAACATGGCCACACTGGTGGCCGCAGCCCGTTCCCGGAAATGCGCGCCCGGAATCAGGGTATAAAAGGCGGGAATGTCAAGCTCAGGATGGGTGGTCGGGATGGTGATCACCGGCATATCCTTTTTTGAAAGGGCTGCAATGCAGTTTTCAATTTCAATTTTCATGTTCTGGTCGGATATGTCCGGCAGCTCAGAAAGATCGGTCGATTTTCGGGGTTGGGTGATAAAGCGGACATCCGCCATGGATTTTGGCTTCGGCAGGCCGCTTGGTTCATAGTTGGATCCGGTGTTGAAGTCACCGCCCAGCTGGGCGGTCTCAGAAAGCGCCCGGGAGAGGGCTTTCTCCGGGCTCGGCGTGGTGCCCGCCGTCCATACGATTTCACTTTTCTCCGGGTACGTGGCCGGGTCATGGGCAAGAATCCCTATAGTCGGGATTCCCATGTCCATCGTAGAGTCCGAGAGATAAAGCGAAATCCCGTTTTTGCGAAATTTGTCCAGCATATCGACAACCACGGGATCGGTCGCGGATTGCGGGTTTATCGCCGGGACCGGTATTTTTTGCCGGCAGATCAGGGCGGAGACGTGCCGTTCCACTATTTCACAGATCCTTT
>JAGXLR010000093.1 GCA_018334555.1 Desulfobacterales bacterium | reverse complement strand
AAACTCCAAATTGATCGTATGGCGGGCCTCTTCCGGTGCGATGGCCTTCATATGTTTCTCGGCACATGCCACGGCGCAGGCCATACAGCCGGTGCATTTGGCGGGGTCAAAAAGAATCGTATAGCCCGACTTCGGTTCCGAATCATCGGTTTTATCAGATGCCGCCGCCGCCGCATCCATAAAGACGCCCGCCGCAGAAACGGAGATGCCGAGTGCGGTCAACATCCTCAAAAACTCACGTCGGCTGATCGCCCCCTTCTGGAATTGGCTTTTCAGTTCAGAAATCTGCTCTTTCTGGTTGCCGTTATCCATGGTTACCCCCCACGCCGTCTAAAGCGGCGTTAAAAAAATGCACCGGTTCACGGGATTTTCTGAAAAATTCAGGCCGCCAGTTCATAGCCGGCATTGATCCAGCCGGTGAGCCCGCCGGCCAGGCTCCTTACATGCATGAATCCGTCCTGCTTTAAGCGGCTGGCCACAATATTGGCCCGGTAGCCGGTGCCGCAGACCAGGATGACCTCCTTATCTTCGGGCAGATCCAGGCTATCGGACAGGATGTCGGTCATGGGCACGTGCATGGAGTCCGTAATCCAACCTCCGGCCCGTTCATCCGGCGTGCGCACATCCACGATATGGCCGAACGCCTGTTTGTCGAGCTTGCCTTTCAACTCCTGTGCCGAAATGGGGGAGAGGCCGTCAATGGGCAGGCCGTGGGCGATCCAGGCGGACATTCCGCCGGCGAGGTAGCCGAAAATATTGTCGTAGCCGATACGATGGAGCTCCGTGGTCATCAGGTCGTATTTTTCACGATCATCGACAACCAGCAGGATATTGGCCGTCGGTTCAACGACCATGCCGATCCAGTTGGCCATCTGCTTTTCAAAACCGATATTGATGGCCCTTGGTATATGAAAGCCACCGAAGGATGCCGCGTCCCGGGTGTCAATAACCGTTGCCCCCTGCTGGCGGATACGCTCGAACTGATCCGGATTGAGCATCTGCTCCAATGGGCAGCGCTCCAAAAGGGGGGCGCCCTCGGTGTTCGTATTGATGATATGGGTAAAACTCTTGGGCCGCACTGGCGAGGCGCCGACGACCTGTTTATGGAACTGGGAAAAATCGGATAGACGCAGCAGCTCCTGCGTCCTTTGTTCATACCCAAGGGTGGAGCTCGTCTTGGCGCTCATACCCTTGCCGCAGAGCGAACCCTGGCCATGGGCCGGATACACCTCCAGATGGCCGGGCAGGCGGCCGAGCTTTTCGTAGAGTGAATCATAGAGATTCCGCACCTGCTCTTCCAGGATTTCCTCACCTGCCAGATCCGGCCGGCCGATGGCGCCGACGAAAAGCAGATCGCCGGTCAAAATCATCCAGGGCTCATCGGCCCGGGCTTTATCCGTTACCAGAAGGGACAGGGAGTTGGGGGTATGACCGGGCGTATAGAGCACTTCCAGTTTGACCATGCCAAACTCGATGACATCGCCTTCCCTGAGCTTTTGATGGTCAAACGCCACCCCCGCATGTTCGCTATAGTAGATATCCGCGCCGGTGCGGGATCGAAGCTCCTGATTGCCGCTTACATGGTCTGCATGGATATGGGTCTCAATAATATGGGTAATTTTCATTCCCTCATCGCGGGAGATGTCCATGTAATCCTGAACGTCGCGCTTCGGGTCCACCACCACGGCCTGTCTTGCACCCGGACAGCCGATGATATAAGAGTTACATCCAAGCCCCGGCACTGTGATCTGTTTAAAATACATCCGCTACCTCCTTGTCGTACTCGGTGAAATTTTTTCGGATTCGGCTTCGCTGCCCAAAGCATCGGCTAAGGGTTCGTCACAAAATAAGTTGGGCAAAATTTGGCGCCGGCATTTTTTCCGTCTTCGAGGCGCGAGGAGGGAGAATAGCAGGCTATTTGACCGACGCAGCAACAAAGAAGACGGGAAAAAGAACAAGCCAAATGTTCAAATTGTTTTGTAACGAACCCTGAAGTCTACATAGACTATAAATTATCATGCAAAGGGGGGATGGCAAATTTTTTGAACTTGAAATAATTATCCTATTTATGGGCGGACACTAAATAAGAAGTTTTTTTATAAATAGTCTTGACGCTCAGGACAGGTTTGGCCAAAAATCGGGGGTCATTGTGGATATGATAGAATCTTACCCATATGGAGGAGATTTGTACACGATCAGGCGGTTTTATCATTTTATTCTGGCACAACGGGCGGCCAAGGGGGCCGAAAAAGCGTTTGATGTGTACCCATTGGGCCCGGATTAACATTAAAGCAAAAAATAAGGGTTTCAAGATAACATCCTGAAACCCTATAAAATATTTTGGAGCCGACGAGCGGACTTGAACCGCTGGCCTGCTGATTACGAATCAGCTGCTCTACCAACTGAGCTACGTCGGCGAAAATATCGATTTCCAATTAACACGCTATTGACAGACGGTCAAGCGATTTTAAAATGTCTGGCAACGGCAAAAATCCATGAAAATGTTTGGCCACATGACAGGTAATACCCTACATAAACTGATCGAGGATATGAGGGCCGGCAGGCAGGCGGTGTGTACCCATGCGGCGGGCACGGAACGGGCATATATAACCGCGCAAATCGCCCGATCCGTTCAAAGACCGATCTGTCTGGTACTGCCAACCCGCAAAATCTGCGACGCCATGGCCGTTGATCTCCAGTTTTTTTTGGGCCAAGGAAATCGCGAAATCGCTGTTTTTCCTGCCTACAATATCCTACCGTTCAAGCAAATCGCATACCACAATGAAACCGCCGCCCAGCGGATTCGACTTCTCTATCGCCTGGGCACAAACACCGCGGATGCCATGATTTTCCTGCTTCCGGCCGAGACCCTCCTGCAACGGCTCATTCCAAAATCGATTATAAATGATTATGCGGAACTGCTAATGGCGGGGGAGGCGTTTGACCGCGGGGACCTGGTTTCCCATTTACATGCGGGTGGCTACGTAAATACCGCCCTGGTTGAGGAGCCCGGCGAATATGCCATCCGGGGCGGGATCATCGATATATTTTCCCCGATGTATGCCGAGCCCATACGAATCGAACTGTTTGGCGATTTTGTGGATTCCATGCGGTTTTTTTCGCCGAACACGCAGCGAAAGACGGCCTCCATCGAGGAGGCGGTTATCCTGCCGGCCAGGGAGGCGGTGCTCAAAAAGCAATGGTTTGACGAAACAATCCAGCGGGTAAGGTCCCATGCCGAAGGTTTGGGGCTCTCGGCGGAAAAGGCGAACCGGTTTATCGCCCGGCTTCGTGAGCAAGGCGTGTTTAACGGGCTGGAGAGCCTGTTGCCCCTTATATACGCAGAGACGGGCACTTTTTTTGATTATGCGCCGTCGCATACCCTCTGGATCCAAGCCAATCCCGGGGAGATTGAACAAGCGGCCACCCATGCCGAGGATATCGCCGCCCGAAACTACCTGCAGGCCCGGGAGGAAAACCGGCTATGCATTGATCCGGACCATCTTTATGAAAAATTCGCCAGCGTTGAAGAAAGGCTTGACCGACGGACGCATCTGACCTATAGGCCGCTGCCGGCATCTTCAGGAAAAGATGGCGGGGCCGGAACCGTGTCTGCCGGAACCGTGTCGGCTGAAACCGTGGCGATTGATGCATCGGATAACTCCGAACTCGCCGGCCAATTGTCCGGCAGCAGAAAAGAGGGGCCTGCCCTGCAGCCCCTGGCCCAATGGATCGATGCGCATCGATCGGCCGGATTTTTGACCCTGCTCGTCTGCGGTACGGCGTCTCAGGCCAGGCGCCTTCAGGAATTGCTCGAGCCCTATGGGATCTCTATTGATATTTCAGATGATCCGGAGCTTTCAGGCTTGCGGCCAGGCCGGGCCTATATTCTTCTCGGCGGGTTGTCTGCGGGTTTTGTCTGGCCCGAGGTATCGCTTGCGATTGTTACCGAAGCCGAGATATTCGGCGAGCGAATCGGCCGGCGCCGAAGAAGGAAGGGCAAGGCAGGGGTAAAGACGGAGCTCCTTGATTTCGGTGAGCTAAATATTGACGATCGCGTAGTCCACATTGAACACGGCATCGGAGAATACAAGGGCCTGGTCAAACTCTCGGTGGAACGGATGACCAACGATTTTCTGGAGATTCGCTACAAGGGCGGGGACAGACTGTATCTGCCGGTTGACCGGATGGATATGGTCCAGAAATATATGGGCGTTGAAGGCATCGAGCCCTCACTTGACAAGCTGGGCGGAAGCTCGTGGCAGCGGTCCCGGGCAAAGGCCAAGGCGTCAGCGGAAAAGATCGCCAATGAACTCCTCGAGCTCTATGCCTCCAGACGGGTCCAAAAGGGCTATGCATACAGCCCGCCGGATGGCTATTACAAGGACTTTGAGGCCGGCTTCCCCTATGAGGAGACATCAGACCAGCTAAAGGCCATTGATGATGTGATAACCGACATGGAGCACCCCACGCCTATGGATCGTTTGATATGCGGGGATGTCGGCTATGGTAAAACCGAGGTGGCGCTCCGTGCCGCCTTCAAGGCGGTAAACGACGGAAAACAGGTGGCCCTGCTGGTCCCCACGACGGTTTTGGCAGAACAGCACTATGTCACATTTACCGAGCGATTCTCACGATATCCGGTCAACGTGGAATGCCTGAGCCGTTTTCGAACCCCCAAAAAACAGCGCGAGATCTTAAGCCATATGAAGAAGGGGACAACCGATATCGTCATCGGCACCCACCGGCTTTTGCAGAAGGACATCGAATTCAAGGACCTTGGCCTGATGGTGATCGATGAGGAGCAGCGCTTCGGCGTCAAGCACAAGGAGAAACTCAAGCAGCTGAGAAGCGTGGTGGACGTGTTGTCCATGACCGCCACCCCGATTCCCCGAACGCTGCATATGTCCTTGATGGGAGTCCGCGATATCAGCGTCATCCAGACGCCGCCGGAGCTGCGAAGGCCGATCATTTCATATATTTCCGAACTCGACCCGATGGTTATCACGGAAGCTATTCGCAAAGAGCTCGAGCGCGGCGGCCAGATCTTCTTTGTCCACAACAATATCAATACGATCTGGAACATGGCGAAATATCTGCAGGACCTGGTGCCCGAGGTCCGCATGGGGGTGGCCCACGGGCGATTGGAGGAGGATGCGCTCGAACGGGCCATGTATCAATTTATGAGCAGGGAGATCGATATGCTGGTCTGTACCACAATTGTCGAGTCGGGCTTAGATATTCCGAATGCCAACACCATGCTCATCAACCGGGCCGACAGGTTCGGCCTGGCACAGATATACCAGCTTCGCGGCCGCGTCGGAAGATCCAACGAGCAGGCGTATGCCTATCTCTTTGTGCCAAAAGAGGCCGCGCTTACCCGGGATGCCCAGAAGCGCCTGAAGGTATTGATGGAACACAGCGATCTCGGGGCCGGCTTCCAAATCGCCATGAATGATTTAAAGATCCGCGGCGGTGGGGCGGCGCTGGGGGTCGAGCAGTCCGGCCATATTGCGGCCGTCGGCTATGACATGTTTCTGCGCCTGCTTGAGACCTCTGTCAGCCAAAAAAAGGGGGAGACCGTTGTGGAGAGACTTGAGCCCGAGATCAATGTTCCCATGTCGGTCCATATTCCGGAGGCCTATGTCCCGGATATCGACCAACGGCTTTCCATATACCGTCGGTTGGCCAAGATGGCGGAGCTAACGGAAATCACCGACATCAAATCAGAGTTGGTCGACCGGTATGGGCCCCTTCCCGAGCCCGCCCAGAATCTGCTCCTGAAAATTATGCTCCGTATCCTCTCCATTAAAGCCGGGGTTAAAAAGCTGGACCTGACCCATGATCTCATGGTACTAGGTTTTTCTGAAGCCCATCAACAGCACCCGTTCGGCATTTTTGATGTGATCGATAAGTCTCCTGACCGGTTTAGGTTTACGCCGGAAAACACGCTGCGGGTCCGGATGAAGGCCGCCCATACGTCACGGGTGATGGCGGAGGCAAAAAATACCTTGATGGAAATTGCAAGGCATGTTAATTATTAAAAATTTTTACGAGTACGGTTAAAGGAAGGATCCATGCAGGCATCATTTTCTTGCAGACGATATTTTGGGGCCGGTTTTGTTCTGTTTATCCTCTGTTTACAAACGATTGGCGGTGTTTCGGCAACGGAGACGGTGGACCGGGTTGTCGCCGTCGTCAATGAGGATATTATTCGGCTAAAAGAACTCAATGAGGCGTTCCAACCGGTGGCCCAGGAGGTTTACGCGAAAAATTACGGCGATTCCAAAGAACAGGAGATTTTGTACGAAAAGCGGACCGAAGTCTTGAACCGGCTCATCGAGGAAACCCTGGTCGATCAAGCGGTCCAGAAAAGGGGCATTTCGGTCTCCTCCGCTGAAATCGACAATGCGCTCGAGAATATCAAATCGATGAACAGTTTTACCGATGATGATCTTCGGGGCTATCTGAGCATGAATGGCATGGATATGGAGACCTACCGGAATGAAATCCGGCAGCAGATTCTTCGAAGCAAGCTGGTGAACCGGGAGGTCAAGGCCAACATTGTGATCACCGATGAGGAAATCCGGGACTACTATGAAAGCCACCCGGAGAAGTATGAAAAAAAGCCGAAGTACCATCTCAAAAATATATATGTCCCGCACGCTGAAGATGCCGGTGCGCCCGCCGGACGAACGGGCAGGGACAAGATTTCCGAGGCTATGGCCGAACTGAATAAGGGCCGGGCGTTTGAATCCGTGGCCAGAGAATATTCGGAATCCGGAAACGCTTCGAACGGCGGGGATCTTGGAAGTTTTGTGCTCAATGATTTACGGAAAGATTTGAAGCCGGTGATTAAAGCGCTGCAAGCCGGTGAAACCTCCTCTATTGTAGAAACGGAGCAGGGGTTTCAAATTTTTTATCTGAAAGAAATCGTCAAGGCGCCGGCCAAACCCTTTGACGCGGTTGCTGACGATATCCGGAGCATTCTGTACGAACAGGCGGTTGATGAGAAATTCGATGAGTTTCTCAGTTCCCTTCGTAACGCGTCCCACATTGAAATTACCCGCTAAACGGTTGATGAACTGCGTTTTTGCGGGACGTAGCCTAGGGTAAAACAATTTTAACCTGCGATTTCATTGGTGTCAGGGGTTTCTATTGCATACAAACCGCTTCAACCCTGATTTGATTCCGGTTTCTTGCGGCCGATATATCAAGGCGATCCGGGTTCAGATGAGAATCGATCTTCAAACGGTTTCCGAAGCCCTCGGGGTCAGTCTGCATCAGCTGCATCTTATCGAGTCCGAGGACCATGAGGAACTGACTGATGAGGATTTTGTCAAGGATACCCTGCGAGCCTATGCCCATTTTATCGGCATTGACGCCGAGGATATCATTGATCGCTTTGAAATAGGCCGTGCGGCCTATACCTCCGGCCGCCGGGCCGGCCAAAAAAAGTTGGGCCTTGGCGCGCAAAACCTGAAACGGGCGCTTTTGACCGTATGCCTTTTGGCGGGCATCAGTCTGCTCTTGATGACCGCGTTTTATGGATGGCAGTCCTTTTCGGGCGGGGATGAGCGGCGTACCGAAGCCCCGAGCGCCTCATCGCCGAAAACGGCCGCCGCTGCACCGGTTGCCGAAGAGTCGGCGGCGGAAAGCCTGGTGCTGACCATCGATGCCATTGAAAAGACATGGATCGAAATCAATATGGACGGCCAGGAGCAGTTGAAATATCTCCTTTCTCCAAAGGATCATGTGGAACTCGAGGCAGGCAAGTACTATCATATGCTAATCGGCAATGCCGCCGGGCTGAAGATAAAGCTAAACGGTGAGCCGGTCGATATCCCCGGAAACCGCGGGGAAGTGATAACCCTGGAACTGCCGTGACTTGAAAAAGATATGGGCCGATAAATGCTGGGCGAACGGAATAAAATATTGATAGAAACCATCAAGCGGCTTCTAAGGCGGGGCTCGTATGTCCGGCTGAAGAAGATTATCAGCAAGGTCCATGCGGCGGATCTCTCCGCGGTGTTCCCCTCGCTTTCCGCCTATAATCAACGCAAGCTTTTCGATTTGATCGAGGATCAGGAAAAACGAGGGGTCATTCTCAGCGAGCTCGATGAGGATGTTATTCTCTCATTGAGCGAGGATCTCAGCGTCGAAGAGCTGGTCAAAATCCTGGAATACATGCCCTCCGATGACGGCGGCGCCCTGATTCGGCTGCTTCCCCAGGAAAAGGCGGATGCGGTCGTTGAACGGATGAAAAAACAGGGTGCGGAGGAGGTCGAGGATCTGCTCCTGTACGAGGATGACACCGCCGGGGCCTTAATGATCCCGGACTTTATCGCATTGAACGAGGAAATGACCGCCGGCGAAGTCATCGAACGGCTTCAGACCCAGGAATACAAAGATATCGAGATGCCCTTCTACATTTATGTGGTGGATGAGGGCGATTGCCTGGTAGGGGTTTGTTCACTGCGCCAACTCGTCGTCGTGCCGCCGAAGACCCCGTTGAAGGCTTTTATGGCCACGGATGTGATATCCGTTAAAACGGATATGGACCAGGAAGAGGTGGCCAAGATTGTCGCCCGGTACAACTTTCTGGCGGTTCCGGTGGTTGATGAGGAGCAGCGGATGGTCGGTGTTGTAACGGTTGATGACGTCATCGATGTTTTCCGCGAGGAGGCTACCGAGGATATCCTGAAAATGGCCGGCGCCGGAGAGGAGTTCGTCGAGACGAAGTCCGTCCTGCGCAGCACACGGATTAGGCTGCCCTGGTTGTTCGCGAGTTTTGTGGGCGGGGTTATCGCGGTATTTATTATCGGTCACTTCGAAGACAGCCTCAGGCAGATCTCCTATCTGGCCGCTTTTATTCCGGTTATCATGGGGATGGGCGGAAATATCGGCATTCAATCCTCAACCATCGTTGTGCGGGGAATTGCCACGGGGCGCATCAACATCCGGCATTTGTGGCAGGTCGTATCCAAGGAACTCTTGATCGGCCTGATTCTGGGCGGGGTCTATGGGATCATCCTGGCCTCCTTCGCGCATTTTCAATACAATGCCGGCGTCGTCGCCATCTCTGTCGGGTTCGGCGTCGCCTCATCAATGTCCATCGCCGCGCTTGTGGGCTCCCTCTTGCCGATGATTTTTGCCCGCTTCAAAATTGATCCGGCGGTGGCCACCGGCCCCTTTGTCACCACCTTTATCGATATCCTCAGTGTCTTGTTCTATTTTCAGCTTGCCTCGTTCTTTCTTGGTATTTAGTCCATGTCGAGCATATCCACCGCCGGTATTCTTCTTCGCCGCATCGAATACGGGGATCACGACCTGATTCTCACCCTGTTGACCCAGGATTACGGCAAGATATCGATGATTGCCAAGTTTGCAAGAAAAAGCCGCAAGCGTTTTCCGGGCACGCTTGAACTTTTTTCAGAGATCACCCTTGTCGGCGTATCGCCCAGGAAGGGCGGGATGCCGGTGCTCCAGGAGGCCGCCTTGAAACAGCCTTTTGCAGGCATCCGGGGCAATCTCTTGAAGACCGCGTATGCCAGCTACTGGAGCGAACTGGTGCTTACCTGGCTCGAAGAGCAAAAGGCGCAGAAAAACATCTATCGGCTCCTCAGGTACTGCCTTGGCGCCCTGGATGCCGGACAGCCCCCGGCGGTCACCAGCATCGTTTTTCAGCTCTATTTTTTGCAGTTTTCCGGGCTATCCCCCAATTTAAGGCAGTGCGGCCGCTGCCGGGGGGCGCTGGAAAAACTGCCTGGAGAAAAATTCGGTTTTGATCTTGAAAAGGGCGGGCTGGTATGCAAAGGCTGTTTAACGGGTAAAACGCCCGAATGGCAGCTTTCCAGGGGGACCGTCAAACAACTCCTCTGGATCCAGGCCGGCAACCTGAAAAATATTAGACGTCTGAGGTTTACGGAGCCTGCGATCAAAGAGAGCCAGATGTTTCTGGAAGCATTTATTCCCTACCATCTGGGCCGGGAGCCCAAGAGTTTGAAGTTTTTGAACCATATACGTCAACTTGGATCCTGAGAGCGACCCATGCAGGAATCGGTTCAAGACATACTGGAAGAGGGAGCCGTAATAGCCTCCGCCCCGTGCCGTCTCGACGTGGGCGGCACGCTAGATATCGGCAGTTTCTATTATCCATTGGCGTCACTGGCTCCATGCACGCTCAATATGGCGATCAATCTTCGGACGACGGTTCAATTAAGCCCTCACCGCAGCGGTTTTATCAAAATATCCTCCCGCGGGTTCGAAAGCGCCGAATACCCAATCGACCACCTGCCGTTTGATCATCCCATGGGGCTGATGTTTGCCATAGCCGCATATTTCCATATCGACGGGATTCACATCCGGATTGACTCCGCCTCCCCGCCAAGAAGTGCGCTGGGCGGTTCATCGGTTGCGGCGGTGGCCATGATCGGCGCCTACAAACGCCTGTATGCGCGTTTGAACCAAATACTCGTCCCGGATGAACGGATTCCGCTGCTCGCGCATGCCATCGAGGAAAGCATTGCCGGTATCCCCTGTGGCCTTCAGGATCATCTGGCTGCTGTTTACGGGGGGGTTAACCTCTGGCATTGGAACGGCAAGGGTTTAAAGGAACTATACAAACAGGAGCCCCTGATTTCTGAAGATCAGTATTCGTTACTTGACAAATCCCTTTTATTGGCGTATTGCGGAATACCTCATGCGTCGAAAGATATCAACGGTAAATGGGTTCGACAGTTTCTAGCCGGCGACTTCCGCTCCGAATGGGCTGAAATTATTCAGTGTACCAGGGAGTTTGCAAACGCCCTAAGGGCTTTTGATTTCGAGCGGGCTGTTCACTGGATCAACCGGGAAACCGATATCCGGCGTCGGCTAACGCCGGAGGTGCTGGATGGGACCGGCCGGGAACTGGTCATATCGGCACGGGATATGCGATGCGGGGCTCGATTTTGCGGGGCGGGCGGCGGCGGATGCCTATGGGCCGTAGGGGATTCGCCCCGTATTTCTGAGTTAAAAGAGAAGTGGAAATATTTGCTGCGATCCGAAAAAGACGCCAAGATATTGGAGTTCAGTGTGGATGGAGCGGGTTTGAGCGGGTTCGCACCGAATGCGCACGTCATATGAATCAACTAACAGGTGGTAGCTGCTGATGAAGTTTCAGGAGGTTATCTTTTCCCTACAAAAATTCTGGGCCCGTAAAGGGTGCATTATTGAACAGCCCTATGATCTGGAAGTCGGCGCGGGCACCTTTCATCCGGCCACTCTATTAAAATCTTTAGGGCCGGAACCCTGGCATGTCGCCTATGTCCAGCCCTCAAGGCGCCCGACAGACGGCAGGTACGGCGAAAATCCATACCGCCTTCAGCATTATTACCAGTTTCAGGTCCTCCTCAAGCCGTCTCCGCTCGATGTGCAAACCCAGTATCTGCAGAGCCTCAAAAAACTGGGCGTGGACCCGTTAGAGCACGATATCCGGTTTATCGAGGATGACTGGGAATCCCCAACGCTGGGGGCGGCCGGTCTGGGATGGGAGGTCTGGCTCGACGGCATGGAAATCTCCCAGTTCACCTATTTTCAAATCGCCGGCAGCATCGAGGTCCATCCGGTATCTGTTGAAATCACCTATGGGTTGGAGCGGATCTGCATGTATCTGCAGGGCGTGGACAATGTGTTTGACCTGAAATGGAACGAACAATTGAATTACGGGGATATCCATCACCGGGAGGAGGTGGAGCAGTCCGCGTATAATTTTGAAGCTGCCGATGTGGATATGCTTTTCGGCTTTTTCAACAAGTTTGAAGCCGAATCCCGCAGCGTCATAAAGGATGGCCTGGTCATGCCCGCCTATGAATACTGCCTGAAATGCTCCCATGTGTTTAATCTTTTGGATGCCCGCGGGGCGATCAGCGTAACGGAGCGAACCGGCTACATCGCCCGGATCCGGCAGCTTGCCAGACTGTGTGCAGAGGCCTACATCCGTCAGCGGCAAGACATGGGCCATCCGTTGATGGGTTAGGTATTGGGTATTGGGGGTGAGATGTTGGATGGGGTAATGACATTGAGATATTTATTCCTAAACTGAGCGATTTTCAAGTTTGCTGCAGATACAAGGAAGCGGATGTTGAGCTATAGCGGGCTATGCGAGACATCCGCTGACAAAGTAGATGCGGCAAAATTGGAAATCCCGGAGGGTTTCAAATTTTTAAAGCTAGAATTGATTGAAGTCTTTTAAAATAATAAAAAAAACAAAAAGTTTAAAAATTTGAAACGCTCAGTTTAGGTCACTAATTTATTTGATATCGAGGTAATCATGTCTCAGCTGTTGGTTGAAATCGGCACGGAGGAGATCCCCGCCGGATATATTGAGCCGGCCTTGAATGCGTTTGCCGATAGTTTGTTTCAACATCTGGATCAAAGCCGGATTGCCCATGGAAAGGCCCGGGTCTTCGGAACACCGCGCCGGCTTACCGTCGCCATCGATGACGTGGCCGACCGGCAGCAGCCCCAAACCCAGGAGCTTATGGGGCCGCCGGCACGGATCGCCTTTGAAAAGGACGGCACCCCGACGGTGGCCGCGAAAAAATTCGCGGAAAAAAACGACGTTTCAGTGGGCCGTTTATCCGTCAGGGAAACCGAAAAGGGCAGATACGTAGTGGCCCGAAAAACGGATGCCGGCCAGGCGACCCGCTTGATACTTAAAAAATCGCTCCCATCGATCCTATTGGCGATTCCGTTTCCCAAAACCATGCGGTGGTCGAATTTGTCCATCGAATTCGCCCGGCCGATCCATTCCATCCTGGTCCTTCTTCCC
>JAGXLR010000092.1 GCA_018334555.1 Desulfobacterales bacterium | reverse complement strand
GACGAGGAATCTTGATTGTTAAAGATTTCTCGCTACCGCTCGAAATGACAATGCGGACGCTTTTCAGAGTTACTTTCTGCAAAAATGGGGCGCCAGCGCAATAAATCGCTTTTTACGAAGCCATCAAATGCTCAATTTAGGTAAAACTATCTCAGGTTCAGTCTGCGTTTTTTTTTATCCTGGCCCCCCTCTGATCCCTTAAAGGACGTATTCCTATTTGACAATAAATCCCAAATTGAGTAGGAGATTTTGTTTATTGGTTTATAAATTTTTAACGCCCCACTAATATTGACAGAGGTAAAACAGATACTGGACTTTTTATAAAGCCATCATTATTATGTTATATAAGTAAACATTTAAATATCTTTTAGCCCTCAAACGCCTGAAGGTTTCATGCCTTTATTTTTGACAACTTAACCAAAAACTCACTAAAGGACATAGCTATGGCAGATGATTCAACAAGCGCCGGCGAGCGGCTTCGCGTGGAAAATGCCTTTAAGATTTTCGGCGGCGATCCGGAACCGGCCTTCAAGCTTATCGAACAGGGCGAAACGAAGGATGCCATTTACAAAAAAACCGGGTTGACCATCGGCGTCCATGACGCCACCTTTGAAGTCTATGCCGGCGAAATTTTCGTGATCATGGGGCTTTCCGGTTCTGGCAAGTCAACGCTGGTCCGCCTGCTAAACCGGCTAATTGAACCCACCTCGGGCAAGATCATTCTCGAAGGCCAGGATATTACCCAACTCGATACCAAGGGGCTTGTGGATATCCGCAGAAAATATATGAGCATGGTTTTTCAGTCCTTCGCCTTGATGCCGCACTTATCCGTGCTCCAAAACGCCGCATTTGGTCTTGAGGTCATGGGGGTTGCCGAAAAAAAACGCAATGAACGGGCCATGGATGCGCTCAAACAGGTCGGGCTGGATCATGTCGCGCAAAGCTATCCGAAAGCACTCTCCGGCGGCATGCAGCAGCGGGTTGGGCTCGCCAGGGGACTTGCCGTTGACCCGGACATCATGCTCATGGACGAAGCGTTTTCTGCACTTGACCCCCTCATCCGGACGGAGATGCAGGATGAACTGCTGAAGCTCCAGGAGGGCAGCAACCGAACCGTTGTTTTTATCTCCCATGATCTGGACGAAGCCATGCGCATCGGCGACCGGATTGCCATTATGGAGTCCGGCCGGATTGTTCAGATCGGCGCGCCCGAGGAAATCATGAGAAACCCCGCCGATGACTACGTGAAGGCGTTTTTCAGGGGCGTTGACCCCACCAATGTATATAAAGCGGGCGATATCGCCACCACTACCCAGGTTACCTTCCCGCTGCACAAGGCCGGCCTCAGGGCGGTAAGACAGCGAATGAACGAGTTTGACAGGGAATATGCCTATGTCCTTCGCAAGGACAGGTCCTTCGTAGGGGTCGTCTCGCTGGCCAAAATTCAAGAAACGCTCGAAGACGAGACGATCAACTCCGAAGACATTTCCCCTGCATTTTTAGAGGGAATCGAAGCGATCAATCAAGAGGCGACGCTTCAAGAGATACTGCCGCAGCTATATTCCTATGAGTGCCCGGTTCCGATTGTGGATTCAGAAAACAAATATATCGGCACCATATCCCGACACTTGTTCCTCAAAACGCTGAGCCGGGAGACCAACATTGAAGAAGAAACCACTGAGGAGGCATAATGTTTGATATATTTCAACATACCATTCCCCTTGACAACTGGATCGCGGTGGCCGTCGATTGGCTGGTAAGCAATTTCAGGCCCCAGTTCCAGGCCATAAAAATGCCGGTCGAAGTCATGCTCAACAGTATTGACAGTCTGCTGCTGTGGCTGCCTGAAGAAGTCATTTTACTGGCCTTTTTAATTATCGGATGGAAAACCGCCGGCTGGAAGATCGGCCTTTTCAGCATTATCTCCATGGCGTTTATCGGCTTTACCGGTTTGTGGGATGAAACCATGACGACCCTGGCCATGGTGATTTCCGCTGTTGTGGTATGCGTACTAATCGGAGTACCGCTGGGCATCTTATCCTCCCGAAGCAACAGGTTCGAAGCCTTTTTAAGGCCTGTACTGGATGCCATGCAGACAACCCCGGCTTTCGTCTATCTGGTACCGGTGGTCATGCTTTTCTCCATAGGCACGGTTGCCGGCGTTATTGCGACGATTATTTTCTCCATGCCGCCCATCATCCGGTTGACCAATCTGGGCATCCGGCAGGTGCATCCGGAGCTGATCGAAGCGACATACGCCTTTGGCGCCACCAAACGTCAGGTGCTTTGGAAGGTCCAGATCCCGCTGGCGCTTACCACGATCATGGCCGGATTGAACCAGACCATTATGCTTTCGCTTTCCATGGTTGTCATCGCCTCCCTGATCGGCGCCGGCGGTTTAGGCGTTCCGGTGTTTGAAGGCTTGAACAGTCTGCAGGTCGGCCTGGCCGGCATCGGCGGCCTTGGCATCGTGCTGATGGCCATGGTTTTGGACCGCATTACCCAGGCTATGGGCTCTAAAAAGGAAGAGGAATAATTTTTGGCTTCATAGACAAAAAACCTATTTTTAATCAAGAGAGAGAAAAGGAGGACCCCATGAAAAAAGTTCTATTGTTACTCGGAATAGTTTGCCTATTCCTTTTTATCGGGTGTGGACAAGAAGAAGAGGCCAAGCAAAAGGAGACTGGCGAGGCTGCAAAACAGGAAGTGACGGAAACTGCTGAAGCGGAGCTGCCGGGCAAGGGTAAAACCATCACCCCCGGCTGCGCGACATGGACAACCGGTTTCTTTCTGGAAGCCCTTTATTCAAGGGCTTGTGAAACCCTTGGTTACGAAGTGGATGACCCGAAAAAACTCGGCGCCCCCATATTTTATAGATCTCTGGCTGCAGGGGATTTGGATTTTTGGGCCAACGGCTGGTTTCCGCTTCATGATGAATTCCTTCCGACAAACTGGGAGGAGAGAATCGTCATGGCCGGCACCGTCGTAAGAGCAGGCGCGGTTCAGGGATACCTGGTGTCCAAAAAAGCTGTCGAGAAATACGACATTAAATCCCTGGATGATTTCAGACGGGAAGAGGTCAAAGAGGCATTTGATGCCAACGGCGATGGCAAGGCGGACCTTGTCGCCTGCCCGCCGGGCTGGGGCTGTGAAAAAACCATCAAGTTCCATATGAATACCTATGACCTCTGGGACCATATCAACCTGATCAAGGCGGGCTACAGCGCGGGCATGGCGGATGCCCTGGCGCGTTACAATGAGGGCGAACCCGTTTTCTTCTATACCTGGACCCCGAACTGGACCGTATATAAGCTCAAACCCGGCGAAGATGTGATGTGGATCAACGTCCCCAAAATTGTCCCCAAAAAGGGCCAAAAAGGTTTAGAGGACGCAATGATTGCCAAAGGACTGACCGGAACCGTCACTGACCCTTGCAAGATGGGGTACGTGGCAAACGATATCCGGGTGGTGGCCAATAAAAATTTTCTTCAGAAAAATCCGGCCATTGAAACCATGTTTTCGCTTATGTCCGTGCCCTTTTCCGAAATCGCCGAACAGAACAACAAGATGTTTGAAGGCGAGGATAGCAAGAAGGATATTGAAAGACACGTGGACGAGTGGATCGAGGAGAATCAGGATAAATGGAATGCCTGGCTTTCAGCGGCCAAGGCGGCTGCAGCAAAATAATAGGGCCCATCCGGGTGCCGCAATAGGGCTTCCGCCCTTTATTGCACCTAAATTGAGCGTTTCAATTTAGGTTGCATAAAATTCAACGCAGGCCACCCCCCCCATAGGGTGTCAAAGCCCATGGGGGGTTACTAATGTTTAAGAGAGGTGCGTTCAACGAAACACATAAATTTTTGAAAATAGTCAATGTAATTTTATCCCGATTGACACGGGTTTTTAAAAGGAGGAAGAAGATGAAGAAAAAATTCGGCTTAGAATTACTGTTCCTATCGGTTTTGGTTTTTTGCATTCCGGCTGCCGGCACTGCAATAACTGCCGAGGAATTTACCAAAATGTATGAAAGTTTAGAAAAAATCGACATTGGCGGGGCACTTCGGGTAAATTATACCTATAAAGACTGGGATGAAGAATCCAAGGACAAGGTCGGGGACTTCGGCCTGGATACGTTTCGATTAAATTTGGACGGCGAAATCAGCGATCTCATTTTTTCAGCTGAATACCGGTGGTACCCCGAATCGGATTGGGACAGCATCCATCATGGCTGGATCGGCTATAACTTTACCGACAACTGGCAGGGCCAGATCGGCATCCACCAGGTGCCCTTCGGCATTCAGCCCTATGCCTCCCATAACTTCTGGTTTTCCGGAGCCTACTATTACGGACTGGAAGACGACTATGATGCGGGCATAAAGGCATTGTACAATAACGGCCCCTGGGATCTGGCGTTCGCCTTTTATAAAAACGGGGAGCTCAGCGATTCCTTTGGCTCCGGGCCCGATGATGCGGGGCGATACTCCGTCGATGTGCTGACCAGCGGCAACGGCAACGAAGAAACCAACCAGGGCAATCTCCGGTGCGCCTACACCTTCACCCATAACGACAGCAACAGCACCGAATTCGGCCTTTCCGGGGAATACGGCGGATTAAGAAATGAGGAGACCGATAATATCGGCGATCATTGGGCGGGGGCTGCCCATATCGTCGGCAACTACGGCCGATGGAACATCCAGCTGGAAGGCATCTATTACAAATACGACCCGGAAAATCCGGACACAAAAATTCAGACAAGCGAACAAAAGGTTGCCATTAAGGAAACCAAAGGCAGTAATGGAGAAACGATATATGAAATGGTGGATCCGAAGAAGTATCCCGACCTGCCGACAACAACGACCACAGTCAGCGAAACAATAGAAGTCAACGATGACCTGATTACCGTGGGGGCCTATGAATTTCCCTGGCAGATCCCTGCGGAGGCCGCCATTTATACATTTAATGTGGCCTATACCCTTCCGGTCAAAATCGGTCCCATCTCCAGCCTGACCTTTTATTCGGACAATACGGCCATTAAGCCGGATGAAGATATCACTGTAAAAGGGGAAAGATTGAATCAGACCATCTGGCAGAACGTGGTGGGCTGTTTAGTCGCCGCCGGCCCGGTATACACCTATATCGATGTCATATCTTCCGAAGAAATGGTGTTCAACGGTGACTATGACGGCATGGTTGATCCGACTGATGATAGAGATCGAAATACGCGACTTAATATCAATATCGGCTACTATTTCTAGCCAACGAGACGACTAATGAACGCACCAACGCCCGGATTGAAAAGATCCGGGCGTCTTTTGATCCATCCGCTTCGCTTTCCCCGCCGGCTTCATGCGCCCACGACATAAATGAAGTCATCCTCCAGTTGTTTCCGGCAAAGCTTGATTCGTCCAATGGATGCCTTGAACTGCGCAAACCGGTAGGGATCGCTTTGGACAAACAGTCGCTTCTGTTGCGGGCATAAATACCAGGTACAAATCCATGGGCGGGAGAGACGCGGCAAAAGGCAGCCATGCGGCCCCAGATAGCGACATACGCTATTTCCATCGCTCCGGGGCTGGCCGGGGGGGACGGCGATCCCCACCAGATGGATAAAGATCAAATCCCGTAGGTCGAAACGCGCATCCGCCACCCGGCAGCAGGGAGTTTGGCACTCGGGGCATGTTCTCTCACACAGGCTGTCAAGCGTTGGAAAAAGGCAAAGCAGACCGTCTCTCAACTCTTGAGCCACCGAACGAACGGGCCCAAGCGAATCGGCATGCCGGTCGATCAGGTAGTCCAGCGCCGCATTGGCCGCCCGCCACAGGGCGGGCCGCTTCCAGGTTGGGTCCCCGATATCCGGACCGGCGCTAACACAGGGCAAATCGTTTACATAAGCCATTACAAGCGGAAATAATCATTTAATGCCCGCCGCATCCGCAGTCGCATCCGCCGCCGCCGCATGAAGCCGAAGCGGCAAGCGCCTTGACCACTTCACGTGAATCCGGATCATGGACGCCTTCGATTTGCAGGTTCAGATAGAATTCGTCCCGTTCGTCGGGGAGTCTCCCCATACGGAGAAGCAAATGGCCGAAGGTCTCGCCGATACGGCTGCGATCGATTAAACAGGCAGCGGTATCTCCGGGGTATTTGCCCTCCAGCTGGCATTCGAACGGCGTCAATCCGTCAACGCCCATGCCGAAAATAAACTCGACCGATTCCGGTGAACCGATTAGATCCGTGCTCTCTGGCGCGGAACCGGCGGTATATTGGATCGAGATTTTTTTTAACGGCCCGACTGCTGTTTTCTGTGCCCCCATTTAAAACCCCATCTCTTTTTTTTTGAATGTAGAAAAAAAATATATATATTAATCGATAAAGTGCAAATAATTTTTAACCTAAATTGAAACGCTCAATTTAGGTTTAACATAGGAGAAAAAGATGAAATGCCCGTTATGCAGGCGCCATAGATTTTATCTGAAGGACCCGGACGATGCGTATGAAACCTATGGCTTCGATTGCGAGTCCGGGGACATTTGTTTTGACGCGGATTTAGATAAAGAAAAAATCCCTGAGCTCAACAATGACACCCGTATTTATTGTGATAATTGCGCATGGAACGGACCTTTTAAAGAAATCAAAAAATAATAGGAGAATTTATGGAAAAATTTGAATGCCCCTGCGGTTACGTATACGACCCGGCGGAAGGCGATCCGGAGGGCAATATCGCTGCCGGGACAAAATTTGAAGACCTCCCCGAAGACTGGGTCTGCCCCAAATGTGCGGCTGAAAAGGAGTATTTTGAATCTATAGATTAAAGGCACTGAGGCACTAAGGCGCTAAGTTTTTGATTTTTTTATCCTTATACCCTAAACCGTGAACCGTGAACCTTATACCTAATACCCTATACCCAATACCTGACATTATTTAGAAACGGCGGCCCCGCTTAAAAGATCGAGCATGGAGATGGTGCCCAATTGGTTGGTCTCGATGGTTCTCTTTTCCTCGATGAGCCTCTCGAGCGCGTGGTTGAGCGCCTGCTCCGACACCTGCCAGACGTCGGAGCCGCCATTGCGGATGGCCTTGCAGACATCCAGCACACTGATCAGGTCCGGATTTTTGGAGGGCTGAAACCGGGGTTCATCCCCGTCAACTTCCCGGACAAGCCCTTTGTCCGTTAAACGATTACTAATCTCCCGCACCAGACGCACGGGAATGGAAAGGGCCTTGGAAAGGGCTTCGGCTGTCATCGGGGGCTTGCCCTTGTGGAATTGCTCCACAATTTTAAGCATGATATTAACCGCCATTTCTTCGCGCTGCTCTTCGCCGACGCTATATGTCTTGAACTCCTGCTGGTGGGAGCGGAGGTTTTGAATGGCATAGGACATCTGCGCCCCGATCAAAACAATGATCCAGCTGATATAGAGCCAGATGATAAAAATCGGAAGCACGGCGAATGTGCCGTAAATGGTGTTATATCTGGCCACGCCGATGTTGAAATCCGTATAAACCCGGAAGGCCAGCTCCCAGAGGCTGCCGCAGACGACCCCGGCGATAAGGGCGGGGAGGAATTTCACCCGCGTATTGGGCATCAGAATATACATGGCGGTAAATGCGATCCATAGCCCCGCATGCGGCAGGATCGTATTGAACAGGACAAAAAACTGCTCGAAGATTTCATACCGGGTAAGCGTCTGGACCACGGCGTGGGATGATACGGAGGTAATCATGGCGGTTGAGATAACCATCAGGAGCGGCCCCAGGATCAGCACGCTGATATAATCTGAAATCTTCCTAGCGATCCGGCGGTCCCGCGTCACCCCCCAAAGGTCATTAAAGGTCCGTTCGACGTTGGAGAGCATCATCAACACGGCAAAAATCAAAAGCCCCGTGCCGAGTGCCCCGAGCGCCTTGAAATCCGTGTTTGAAATATATTCGATGATGCGGTTGGTCAGCTCTTCCTGCTCGGCCGTAAGATAGTTGACCAGCAGATGCTGGACGTGGCTGTGAACCCCAAGGCCCTTCATCATGGAAAATGCAATGGCAAGCAGGGGCACAATGGCCAGAAGCGTACTATAGGAAAGCGCCGAGGCCCTAAGCAGAATCAACTGGTCCCGCAGGCCGTTTATGGTCAATAAAAAAATCCGCAATACCTGGTAGGAAAAAATTCGAAGCCGACCCGCACCTTCTGGATCCTGCCAGACATCCGTGCGGAGGAACCTTAAAACCCCTTGAAAACCGGCTACGAGGTCATCCCTCGCTCGCTGAGGATTTGTCGGATTGCTCATAGCCCCCCCTTTCTTCAAAAGGTTATGACTTCCTAAAAAACTAAAGAAGACAATCTCGTAAAAAGTCGATTTATGGATGGCAAAGTAAAAAGTTTAAGATCAAGGCGCGCAAATCCCGAGGAATGCAGCGTACATAGGAGTACGTGAAATTCCGAGGGATGCAGCGCAACACAGATATTGGGCTTTTTACGAAGCCATCAAAGAAGTTTATCAAAAAAATCGCTGCCCTTGTCATCCACAAGGATAAACGCCGGAAAATCCTTTACGGTTATCCTGAACACGGCCTCCATACCCAGCTCTGGATATTCCAGAGTCTCCATATCCGTAATGCATTCCTTGCCCAGGCGCGCGGCCGGCCCGCCGATGGAGCCCAAGTAAAACCCGCCGTTTGCCTGGCAGGCTTCGGTGACCTGACGGGTCCGGTTGCCCTTGGCCAGTGTCACCAGGGAACCGCCATATTTCTGGAATTCGGCCACATAGGGGTCCATCCGGGCCGCCGTAGTCGGGCCGAATGCGCCTGACGCATAGCCTTCCGGGGTTTTGGCCGGACCGGCATAATAAATAATGTGATCCTTTACATACCAGGGCAGATCATTCTCCTGTTTCAGCCGTTCGTAGATTCTGGCATGGGCAATATCCCTGGCCACAACGATCTTCCCGGAAAGCGAAAGCCGGGTGGCCACCGGATATTTGGAAAGCTCGCCCCGGATGGCATCCATCGGCTGATCCAGATCGATATCCACGGCATCGGATGCAATCCGTTCCGGATCCGGTAGGAACCGGTGCGGATCGCGATCCAGGCTTTCAAGAAAAATACCCTTCCGGGTAATCTTAGCCTTGATATTGCGGTCCGCACTACAGCTCACGCCGATTCCCACCGGACATGAGGCCCCATGCCGCGGCATGCGGATGACCCGTGCATCCAGGCAAAAATGCTTGCCCCCGAACTGGGCGCCGATCCCCAATTCCTGGGAGATCTCCATGAGCCGGTCCTCAAGCCCGTAGTCCCGAATCGCATAGCTTCCCCTGCCCCCTTGATCCGGAAGGCCGTCCAGATAACCGGCAGAGGCCATCTTAACCGCCTTCAGATTGGCCTCCGCAGAGGTGCCGCCGATGACCACCGCCAAATGATAGGGCGGGCAGGCGGCTGTTCCCAAATATTTCATCTTTTCCCTAAGAAAGGCCTCGAGTGAGGAGGGATTGAGGATGGCCTTGGTTTCCTGAAAAAGAAATGTTTTATTGGCCGAACCCCCGCCCTTGGCAATAAAAAGAAACTCATAGGCGTCGCCTTCAGTGGCGTAGAGTTCAATTTGGGCCGGCAGATTGCAGTCCGTATTTTTCTCTTCATAGAGGCTAAGAGGCGCATTCTGGGAATATCGCAGATTGTTCTTCGTATACGCATTGAACACACCTTTGGAGAGCGCCGCCTCATCCGAGGCCCCCGTCCAGACCTGCTGGCCCTTTTTCCCGATGATAACGGCCGTTCCCGTATCCTGGCACATGGGAAACACGAAATCCGAAGCTATCACCGCATTCTTGAGCATCTCAAAGGCCACATACCGGTCGTTTTCCGAACTCTGCGGATCATCGATAATTTTTGACAGCTGCTCCAGGTGCTTGGTCCGGTACAGATGGGCTACATCCGTGAACGCCTGTTCACAGAGCATCTCCAATCCTTCCGGGGCCACCGTCAGGACATCTTTTCCGTCAAACCGGTCCAACGCGACATATTCCGTGGTTAAGCAACGGTATTCGGTGGTATCAGGCCCAAGGGCAAACATGGGCTGATAGGCAAATTCGACCATCACAGTTTTCCTTTCTCAATATCCACTCAAACAAACCATTTAGAGCATATCATCATCATTCCCAAAGGCCCGGGCATGGGTTTTTAACGCACAGAATTCGCCGCACATGGTGCAGACATCCCGGTCCTTGTCCTCGCTCTGCATTCGCATATCCCGCGCTTTCTCCGGATCCACGCATAGGGAAAACATGGTCTTCCAGTCAAACCGGTTGCGCGCCTCGGACATTCGCCGATCCTTATCCCAAGCCGAGGAAATCCCTTTTTCCAGGTCGCCGACATGGGCGGCGATCTTTGAGGCGACAACCCCCTCGCGGACCTCGGCCACACCGGGAAGCGTCAGGTGCTCCGCAGGCGTCACGTAGCAGAGGAAATCCGCCCCGGCGGCCGCTGCTATGGCCCCGCCGATGGCCCCTGTAATATGATCATAGCCGGCGCCGATATCGGTCGGCAGGGGGCCCAGCACGTAATACGGCGACTTTTCGCAGATGCCCGCCTGCAGTTTCATGTCCCCGGCGATCCGGTTCATGGGAACATGGCCCGGACCTTCGATCATGACCTGAACCCCGGCGGCCCTGGCCCTTTTCGCCAGATCGCCCAGAATAATCATCTCCGTTATCTGCGCCCGATCCTCGGCATCAAAAATCGCGCCGGGCCGCAGTCCATCGCCCAGGGAAAGCGTCACATCATGGGTACGGGCGATCTCCAGCAGCCGATCATAGCTTTCAAACAACGGGTTCTCTTTTTGGTTATGCATGATCCACTCGGCCAGAAGACTCCCGCCGCGGGAGACCATAGCCATCATCCGATCACAGTTTTGCAGCATATTCAGTGAGTAGCGGGTAACGCCACAGTGAACGGTGATAAAATCCACGCCGAGCTCAGCCTGGTTTTCGATCCCGGCAAAAATTTCATCTTCAGTGATATCCCTGCATTTTCGTCCTTCTGAGAGCGCCTTGCTCACGGTTTTATAAATCGGCACGGTCCCGATCATAACCGGGGAATGGGCTATTATTTTGGTTAGGGTGGCATCCAGATCGCCGCCGGTGGACAGATCCATTACCGCATCAGCCCCGACATGGACCGCCATGTCGAGCTTTTCAAGCTCCTCCTGGAGGCTAAAGTGGCTGGTCGAGGTGCCGATATTGGCGTTGACCTTGGTGGTCACCCCTTTGCCGATGCCCCTGGCGGAGAAATCATGATGGATATTTTTGGGGATAACGAGCCTCCCATCAGCCAAGCGGGCCCTTATTTCTTCCGGCGGCATGCCCTCGAATTCAGCCACCTGCCGCATGGCATCGGTTATGTTGCCCTTCTGGGCCTCTTGTAGTTGTGTCATGTTCATACACCTGTCTTTTATGGTTTTTCAACCCGCGCCGGCATCCTGTCGGCGCGGGTTGTTTTTTTAAGAGGGGCGCCTTATCCACCCAACCGGTCGATCAACTCTCCGGCCACTTTTTCGCCCGAGAGCAGCATGCCCCCGAATATCGGCCCCATCCGTGGGCCACCGGCGACGGCATTGGCCGCCATTCCGGCTACATAAAGGCCTGCGTATACCTCCCGGCTGTTATCCAGCGTCAGTTTTTCGGCCTCTTCCGCCCACATGGATTTCTCCCCCTCAATCCGGCCGGTAGGGGTGCTTAGTTTGCCGGGAAATTTACGTTCCACCACTTTGACGACCTCCGTGTCATGACCCGTGGCATCGACCACAAACTTTGACCGCATGGTCAGCGGATCCACATGCAGCCCCGCCACTTCCACCGGCGACCAGTTGAGCACCAGCCCCTCCATTCGTTCCGGCCGCATTAATACGTCCTCGACGGTCATACAATTGAAAATCGTCAATCCGGCATGAACCGCGTTGCCGACAATCAAACCGACGGACTCCACGGCATCCGCCGTGTAATAGTCCTCCTGATAATGCACCGTACGTACGCCGAATTCTTCCAGAAGGTGCAGGGCCGGCTTCTGGACAACGATTTCATTATACATCATGCCGCCGCCCCACATGCCGCCGCCGATACTTAGCTTGCGATCAAATAGTACCACCTTTTTGCCCGCCCTGGCAAGAAAGTAGCCGGCCACCAGTCCGGACGGACCGCCCCCGACGATGGCCGCATCGACCTCAAGGTTGTTCTTGAATTTTTCATGGTAGCGATCCATAATCGCCCGGCTGATCACAATTTCATCAAGTGCCATATGATTTCTCCTTTGTCCGCCTAAAAATAAAAAAGCCGCTCTCCCTTCAAAGGAAAACGGCCGACAATTAAAAATTTATTTTTTAATCGTTTCCCTTCGCAGGAATGATCCTGATCAGGTTCCAAGGGTTATCCGTCACGCGGATTCTCAGTTGCCCGGCAACACCCCTAACGCGATTAACTATTTTAAACCTAAATTGAGCGCGTCAAATTTGATGGCTTCGTAAAAAGTCCAATATCTGTGTTGCGCTGCATTCCTCGGAATTTCACGTACAGCTAAGTACGCTGCATTCCTCGGAATTTGTGCGCCTTGATCTTGAATTTTTTTCTTTGCCATCCCAAAATCGACTTCTAAGTAACTTCGTTAGGTATTGGGTTATGGGTTTTAGGTATTAGGTTAAAAATCATAATGTTATACACTTCACCCATTAAACTCATAAAAGAAGTTACTTCTAAGCTCGGTCCCGGGCCTTGGCCCGGGGGAGGTACTTCCAAGGAACTCGACAATATTTAATATTATCTTAGAAGCTTCCGCTGCTGTCATTCCGAGAAACGAAAGTGACGAGGAATCTTGATTGTTAAAGATTTCTCGCTACCGCTCGAAATGACAATGC
>JAGXLR010000091.1 GCA_018334555.1 Desulfobacterales bacterium | reverse complement strand
CTGATGGCTTCGTAAAAAGTCCAATATCTGTGTTGCGCTGCATCCCTCGGAATTTCACGTACAGCTAAGTACGCTGCATTCCTCGGGATTTTGCGCGCCTTGATCTTGAACTTTTTACTTTGCCATCTTTAAACTGACTTTTTACGAGACTGTCAAACGCTCAATTTAGGTAAAAAAAACGCTGTCATGCTCAATGCACAACCGCGCCGCAGGTTCCATATGGTTTTTGCAGGGGCTTTTTGGGCGACGGCCCTATGGGGCACGGCCGCAATGACTGCGGATAAAAGTCGGTTTTAAAAGCCCGTGCCGTTTTTTACGTTCTTTCCGCCTGTCTTGCAGTAGTCGTAGATGACGCCGACAGCATTGTTATAGGTGTCCGGATCCAGCCGTCCGAATTCTTCTTTTAGCTCTTCAGCCAGTTCACGGCTTTGAACCTCTCCGCGTTGATATAATCGGCGGGCAATCAGCGCTTTATATCCGGTAAACGAATTGTATATGATATCCGGGTTTTCGTAGATAGTGGTTTCCTTTAGCTTAGCCACGCGTTTTTCATACTCGTAGAGTTTCTTTTTTAATCTTGCTTTTGCCTTGGCGCCTTCCGGCAAAACTATTTTAATCGATTTGATCATGATCACTTAATTTCCCTTACGACGCACTGCCGATCCAAACAAAAAATTTTCTGTTCCTGGATAGGGGCTTATAACGGATGGCAATGGCACACATTTTCGATGCCGGGGTCTAGCGATACCAAAGGAACCCTATAAAATTACCGTAAACGGAAATATCAATTCCTGCATTGATATTCAAGGCCAAATCATAACCTCATTAGTGCCCATCCATAAATGGCTAATTTGCCCAATTTCTGTGTCAGGCTCAAATTTTAATCCTCAGGCATACCTCGCGTATGCCTGAGGTTAAAATTTTCGCCTTCCTTGGACTTGAACAAATACTATCTTATTTGTGGACGGACACTCATTGACTGCAACACAGTTCATCACCCGCCTCTCCCCTTCATGACCGGGCTCGAACAAGGCCTGAGAAAAGTCTTTACAGGGGTTGATAGGGTGATATATTACCCCGAATGTTATACTTAATATAGCATAATTAATTTGAACATAAAAATTAAAAATAAGGACCCAACCATGCATAAGCTGCTTGTCGATCAACCCGGGAAAAAAAAATTCTTGCTTGGCAATGAGGCCATTTCCCGGGGGGCGATTGAGGCCGGGCTTGCCTTTGCCTCTACGTATCCGGGGACCCCATCGTCTGAGATATCGCTGAATTTTTTTCAGATCGCCCGGGAGAGCGAGCTGTATTTTGAATACAGCACCAATGAAAAGGTCGCCCTCGAGGTTGCGGCCGCTGCCGCCAATTCCGGACTGCGAAGCATGTGTATCATGAAGCATGTCGGGATGAATGTGGCGGCGGATGCCCTAATGACGTTGGCCTATGTGGGGGTGCACGGCGGGATGATCATATTGACCGCAGATGATCCCTATATGTTCTCCAGCCAGAATGAGCAGGATAGCCGTTATTATGGAAAACTCTCAGGCCTTCCGATACTTGAACCGTCTTCGGCCCAGGAAGCCAAGGATATGCTCGAATATGCCTTTGAGCTCTCAGAAGCCCTCCAAGAACCGGTTATTTTCCGAACCACCACCCGGCTGAACCATTCAACCGCGCCGATTGTTTTCGGTTCTATAAAACCGCCCCAGACATCAGGGGCGTTCTGCAAAGATCCGTTCAACTATGTGACGGTGCCGGCGGTATCCCGCAACCTTCATGTTAAGCTGGTAAAGCATATCGAAGAAGCCGAGCGGATGGCATGCGAATCGACCTGCAATTTTACCGTCGGTGAAGGGGGTTGGGGAATTATATGCAACGGGGTCAGCTACAACTATGCCACTGATGCCGTAAGGGATCTGGACGTCAGAGACAAGACGAAAATTCTGCGCATCGGCTTTTCCCACCCGATGCCGGGCCGGTTGATCAAATCCTTTCTATCCGAATGCGAGAAAGTGCTGATCGTTGAGGAGGGTGAGCCCTATATGGAGGAGGCTGTAAAAGCCCTGGCCCAGGAGGCCGGCTTAACGCTTCCCATCAGGGGAAAAGACCCGGGGCTTTTTTCCCGGCTGTTTGAATTTGATCCGGGAATGGTAAGAAAATGCATTGCCTCATATTTTGAAATTCCATACGAGGCCGAACAGCCGCCGGATGCCTCCGATATCCTTGAATTGCCACAGCGCCCGCCGAACCTGTGCGCCGGATGCTCCCACAGGGCCACCTTCTATGCGGTGAATAAAGCCGCTGAAGGGATGGAAACCATCCGACCGACGGATATCGGCTGTTATACCCTGGGATTCATGCCGCCGCTTTCAAACGGGGATTTTCTTATCTGTATGGGCTCTTCTATCGGCACCTCCTGCGGGTTTTCAAAAGCCACCGGCAAAAAGGTTATCGGTTTTATCGGTGACTCCACGTTTTTCCATTCAGGGATCCCCGGGCTTATCAATGCCGTGTTTAACCGACATGATTTAACCCTCGTCATCCTTGACAACCAGACCACTGCTATGACCGGCCACCAGCCGCACCCGGGCGTGGATATGGAGGCGCTGGATTATTCAGGCTACCAGCAGGTTTCAATCGAGTCCGTCGTCCGCGGCATCGGAGTTGAGCATGTCAGCGTTATAAAGCCCTACAATGTGAAGAAAAGCATTGCCGCTGTCAAGGAGGCGATTTCGCATGACGGGGTCTCCGTTATTATTGCCCGCCAGAATTGTACATTGTTCGACAAGAGCCTTAAAAAATCTGTGGGCCGCCCGTTTTATGTCAGTGATCGATGCCAAAATCACCGGTTATGCATCAATGAATTGGGATGCCCGGCGTTTTATATTGAAAACGACCGGGTCCAGATTGATTCCACACTTTGCACCGGCTGCGGGGTCTGCGCCCAGATTTGTCCGGAGCATGCAATTTTGCCGCTTAAAAAGAACCAATAAGGATTTGATGGGATATAATATATGGATACGAAACGCTTGATCATTGTGGCAGTTGGCGGGCAGGGGAATCTCCTGGCCTCAAAGGTGCTGGGTGAGGCGGCATGCCGGCTCGATGTCCCGGTCCGGATGAGTGAAATCCATGGCATGGCCCAACGGGGCGGGGTGGTTGAATCCGCCATGGTGTTCGGTGAGGCCGAAAGCACCATTATTTCAGACGGAGAAGCCGATCTTCTGTTGGGTTTCGAGCCGTTGGAGGCGCTTCGGGCCGTTAAAAAATGCAATCCCCGGACAGTGGGGATCACCAATATATCGCCCCTCCCACCGTTTACCGCATCTATTGGGAAGGGCAGGTATCCTGAGATTGATACGATTGTTCAGCAGCTGAAATCGAAAATCGGCCGTCTGATCCCACTGGATGCGAAAGCCCAGGCCAAAGCGGCCGGAAATGAGCTTTCGGTTAATATGGTCCTTTTGGGGGCCTTGATTGAGACGCATATACTACCGGTGACGCCGAAGAGTGTCTCGGATGCCATCAAAGAAACGACGAAAGCGGCTTTTCTGGAAACCAATTTAAAAGCGTTTGAGGCGGGCCGTGCGGCCGTGAAAAATCCACTCACCTGAGGCGGCAATTGGGCCGATAGGGACTTTTCAGTCAGGGCTTGAAAACTTGTGGGCCAGCTGATGCCTGTAGATTTCTTCCTGTTCGTCAAGGATATCCTTCAATATCTTAATCGTGCTAATGGGATTCATGATGACGGCCCTTAAAACGACAATGCAGTTCGGATCATTCTGATTGATCTTAAGGGTCGTTCTGGAGACAAAACTCCAGCCGGCCTCCCGCTGCAAGCGTTGAAGGTTTCGGTTAAGCGAATTTAGCTCCTCATTGGCGGCCTGCAGGGTCTGCGGATCCCGGGATTCTATTCGTTGGTGAAACTCCGGTGGGCATAACCGGTAGGTCAGAATGTTTAGCTCGGGCGATGTTATGAGTTGGAAGTTCTCTCTCTGCGAAATCTCTTCGGCAAAGGCGGCGGCGGTTTCAATACCGTGATCGATCAGCAGCTCATAGCCTTTGGTGCCCATGATTTTCAATGCGCTGTCTAAAATCAGAGAATTGGCCTCCCGCGATCCGGAGAGGGATTTAATCCCCAAATCCACGGACCCGCGACGGTTCACGTAGTGGGCATAGTAGGCAATGACGTCCATGATAACCGGGTTTTTAAAATAAACCATGCCGCAGCTCATGGGCATGTAAAACTGTTTATGCCCGTCTATGGTCACGGAATCGGCCCGTTTGATGCCGTTTAACAGATGCCCATAGCTGTTCGAAAAAAGCGTCGGGCCGCCCCAGGCGGCATCCACATGAAAATGGATGCCATGCTCCCTGCAGATCTCGGCCATCTCCTCAAGGGGATCGATCGTGCCGGTTTCAGTCGCCCCCGCAATGCCGACAACAGCGAGAATACAGGTTTTTTCGGGGCCCGATTCGATCTCGTGGATCTTTTGCCGAAGGGCATGGACATCGAGCTTGTTGTTTGCGTCCGTATCGATCGGGATAATATTTTTATTGCCGATGCCGAGGATGCCGGCGGCTTTTCTGAGGGAGTAATGCCCGAGCCGGGAGGCCAGAATAACCGAGCGGTCAACACCGTAGGCCTTATAAGCCGCTGCCATACCATCGATTTCAACGCCGTCAAACCCCTCTTTAGGGGCAAATCTGGCGTTCCTTGCCACCCAGAAGGCCGTTAGGTTGGCGCTGGTTCCGCCTTCCACGAATGCCCCGAGGGTGGTTTCGGTGTTTTGAACATGCGTCTGGTAAAACGATTCGCTGTTCTCATAGATCATCCGGTGGATTTTCGCGATTACCTGCTTTTCTATGATGGAGACGACCTTGGAGGTCTCCAGTTTTACGACATTCTGATTCAGAGCCGCTACAATGGTTTTCAGGTGGACCATAAAAAAAGGTATGGCCGAGGTCATATGGCCGACAAAATAAGGGGAGGCCACATTAACCGCCTGCGGCGCGATCTCATCGATGACGCAGGTGATAACGTCGGCAAGTTTTTTTTCCGGGTTCTCCTTGATGATGGTATCAGTAAACCGCTCTGAGAGTTCTTTTAGGCTTTTGGCCTCAGTAATGCCGACGTGTTTTCTCAGAAAATCATGGAGGCCGAATAATATCTGCTCCATGTATTTGACCAGCGTCCCATGCGATTCACTGTCTTCGGGTCGGAGAAAGACTTTGAGCAGGTGCGCCCAGTCCGCGATTAACTCGGATTCGGGCTTTTTTGATGATGTGTTGGCGTTTGAATGATGGCTCATTGGGTTAAATCTAAATTTTTGGATCGGGCTATCTAAATTTTTATAATTAAAGCATATACAAAAAAACAACGCATCACGCTCTCATTACCTATACGGATTTTTAGGTCATCGTCAACAACTGATTGCGGGTTTAGGGACAGGATCGGGCAGAATGGAAAAAACAGGCGTGTCTGAAACTTCAAAAAAAGAACGAAGGGCGATTCGAAAAGCCCTGGTTTCCTGGTTTACAGCCAATCAGCGGCGTCTTCCCTGGCGGGAAACAACCGACCCCTATCACGTCTGGGTTTCAGAGGTTATGCTGCAGCAGACGCAGGTAAATACCGTAATTTCTTATTATAAACGGTTTCTGGATCAATTTCCCGATATTTTCTATCTGGCAGCGGCCGATGCCCAGGATGTGCTTAAATGTTGGGAAGGGCTGGGATACTATGCGCGGGCGAGGAATCTGCACTCAGCGGCCCGCCGGCTGGTTGCGGAGAATCAGGGCAGAATCCCCTGTGAATGGGCCGCTTTTCGAAAACTGCCCGGGGTGGGGGACTATATCGCATCGGCGGTTTTGAGTATCGCCTTTGGTAAGCCCTATCCAATGGTAGACGGCAACGTCAAACGGGTGCTCTCCCGTTTATTTGCGATCAATGCCCCGGTTAACCGTTCCGCATCCTATCGAATATTTCGGGAAACCGCCCGCATGCTGCTCGATAAGACGATCCCGGGGAGGTTTAACCAGGCGGTGATGGAGGTGGGGGCGATTGTGTGTAAACCCCGGCGGCCGGATTGCGATGCCTGTCCGGTCAGACGCTGGTGCCGGGCCCTGGCAGATGATCGGGTAGCCGGCTATCCCGTACGCATAAAAAGGACGCCGGTCCCGGAGTACCGTATGGCGATCGGGGTGGTTGCCAAGGGGCGAAAACTTTTGATCGTGCAGCGCCCATACGATGGGATGCTCGGGGGGCTTTGGGAGTTCCCCGGCGGCGTCCGGCAAAGCGGAGAATCCGCGGCATCTGCCTGCGCCAGAAGCGTCGGAGAAACGGTGGGGCTCGAGGTCGAGATCGAATCCCGGTTGACAAGAATCCGGCATGCGTATACCCATTTTAAAGTAGTCGCCGATGTTTTTCTCTGCCGGTATAGGGGCGGAAGGGTGCGGCGAAACGGACCCATCGCCCATCAATGGGTCCTGGCAAAGGGGCTGAGCCGATATCCGCTTCCCGGCTCCCATCATAAATTTATTCCGGCTCTTCTTGAAAATCGTTCAATTTAGGTGATATTTGAAATTTTTAAATGATTGATGGCTTCGTAAAAAGTCCAATATCTGTGTTGCGCTGCAACCCTCGGAATTTCACGTACAGCTAAGTACGCTGCATTCCTCGGGATTTTGCGCGCCTTGATCTTGAACTTTTTACTTTGCCATCCTAAAATCGACTTTTTACGAGATTGTCAATGATTGATTATCCGCAAATTCCGTATAGCAAGCGCTGCCAAAAGATTGACAGTGGGGCATCCTTGGTTACGGTTAATCGACGGCTGGCCAGACGCCTGATGGCCGAATATGCCGCCGCAAAAACGGCTGCGGGATTTTCTGTATGGGAGACACCGGAAATCCTGCCTTACTCGGTATGGATCGAAAAACTCTATGACTCCCTGCTCTTGAATCCGGATTTGGATGCTGTAAACGATTTCCCGGATCCTCTTTCCCCGGCCCAGGAGCTATGGCTCTGGGAATCGGTTATAAGCGAGTCCAATTACGGCATGGATCTGCTGCAGGGCCAGGCCACGGCAAAAACCGCGCAAGAGGCATGGGCCATTTTTCAGCAGTGGGGCCTGGATGTCGAGATGCTTGCTAAGGCCCCGCCGCCGGATACGGAGGCATTCATCGATTGGGTCGAGCGGTTTGTCAATCGCTTGTGCCGGCAAAACTGGGTGGAATCCGCCAGGCTGCCTGATTTCGTGGCATCAGGGGTCAGCCGGGGATGGATTGACCTGCCAGATCAGATTCTGTTCGCCGGCTTTGATGAAATCCCCCCCCAAATGGCGGCGCTTCTTTCCCGGATCCAGTCAATGGGAAAATCGGTTCAACTGCTTGCATTTCCAAAAAATTGTGCACGCGTCGGGCGATGTGAGATGCCGGATGCGGAAACTGAAATGATTCATGCCGCCCGTTGGGTGAAACAACAGTTTTCCAGCGACCCGAAAAAGCGTATCGGCGTTATCGTACCGGACCTGCAGGCGGTTCGGAAGCAATTGGTTCAAATTTTTGATGATATACTGCATCCTGGGCTTGTGTTCTCAACCGACGATAACGAGGAGCGGCTCTATAATTTCTCATTGGGTCCGCCACTGATCGATTACCCGATGATCCGGTCGGCTTTGAGGGTTTTGGAGACTGCCGGAGCCGCCGTCTCGCTTGATGAAACCGGCCGGTTGATCCGGTCCCCGTTCTTGGGCGGCGCCTGTCAGGAGATGACGTCGCGCAGCCGTCTTGATGCCGAGCTGCGAAAACTCGGCGAGACAGAGATCGGGATGGCGCATCTGATAGAAGCGGCGGAAAATACGGGGTGTGAGCGGCTTTGTCGGCAGCTGCGAACCCTTAAGGCGGCGATGGAAAATTTTCCCGCCCGCCAGTCCCCTTCCGGTTGGGCGGAGGCGTTTGCCGGTATGCTGACAGGCATTGGATGGCCGGGGGATCGAACGCTCTCAAGTGTCGAGTACCAGAGCTTTGATGCATGGCAGGCGGTGCTTGGCCGGTTTGCCGCTATGGACCGGGTGGCGGGAGATATCTCCCATCATCGGGCGATCCGGATTCTAAAGCGGATTTTGTCCGAGACCCCGTTTCAGCCGGAAACCGGCGATCTGCCGATACAGGTGATGGGCGTTCTGGAGTCGGCCGGCGAGTCATTCGATGCCGTCTGGGTCATGGGGCTCCATAACGAAAACTGGCCGCCCCGGCCCCGTCCCAACCCGTTTCTACCCATATGGCTGCAGCGTAAATACCATATTCTGCATTCCTCCTCCCAGCGTGAACTCGCGTACGCCCGCAGGATTACCGATCGTTTGGTCACCTGCGCATCGGAAGTGATCCTCAGTTCCCCCAAGCGCTTGGGTGACGCCGAACTCTTCCCGAGTCCATTGATCCGACATTTTCCCTTAACGGCGCCAACTTTTGATGAAGCGTCATCATATCGATACTGGCGGGAATTTTTGGCCGCTGCGGCCTATGAACGGGTTGCCGACATTAACGGCCCGGCGGTGGCTGACGGGGATGTCGTCAGCGGCGGTACGGGCCTGCTAAAGGCCCAGGCAGAATGCCCGTTCAAAGCATTTGCCCGCTACCGGCTCAGGGCGCAAGCCTTGGAAACCCCGGCTCCCGGTTTAGATGCGATCGAGCGGGGCAGACTGGTTCACCAAATCCTGCAGCAAGTATGGGAAAAGCTGGGTACGCATGCCAAGCTGGTTGAAATCCCGGAAGACGAGCTGTCACTAATCATTAAAGCGGCGGTAAATTCTGAAATCTCCGGTATGGCAAAATCAAGGCCGAACACCTTTACAAGGCGTTTTGTCGTTTTGGAAGCCGAGCGGCTGGCCGCCCTGATTACGGAATGGATGGATCAGGAACGAAAGCGCGCCCCCTTTGTGGTCCGGGACCGGGAGGCGAGTCTGCCGATAACGCTTTGCGGATTCGGTTTGAATACATTCGCCGATCGCATCGACAAGCTTCCGGATGGCCGGCTGGTCATTATTGACTACAAAACGGGGAAGCCCAGCCTCAGGGATTGGTTTACGGAGCGTATGGCAGAGCCCCAGTTGCCGCTTTATGTTATAGGTCTTGGCCAGCCCGTGGCTGCGATTCTATTCGGCCAGGTCCGTAAGGGCGAGGCCCGGTTCATCGGGATCGCGGATGATGAGGGGCTCGCGCCGGGTATCCGGAAAATTGAAAGTGACACCCGATATGCCGATGGCTATGCCTCGATTGGGGAATTGATCCCGCAGTGGCGGCGCCAGTTGGAAAATCTGGGTGAAGAGATCAAATCCGGCTATGCCGCCGTATCTCCCACGGACATCCGAACAAGCTGCCGATATTGCGATTTGGGGCCTCTCTGTCGTATCAATGAATTAGAAATGCTGGAGTCTGACGGTGAAGAAGACCGATGAAAAACCGGTTGCGGATGCTCCACAGCGGGAGGCCGCAATTGACCCCGAACGCTCATTTATTGTGCAGGCCCCGGCGGGATCGGGAAAAACCGAACTCCTAATCCAGCGGTTTTTGCGCCTGCTGACCGGAGTCAATGCCCCCGAAGAAATTGTGGCCATCACATTTACCCGGAAAGCGGCCGCAGAAATGCGGACCCGTATCCTAAATGCCCTTGAACGCGCCCAAAATTCCGATCCGCCGCAAAAGCCGCATGAATATCGGACATGGTTACTGGCAACGGCCGCAGAGGAACAGAACAACCATAAGGGCTGGCATCTGACGGAGAACCCGGGGCGGCTCAGGATCCAAACCATTGATGCCCTTTGTGCGGCCATGACCCGTCAGATGCCCTATCTTTCCCGCCTGGGGGCACCGCCGGAAATATCAGAGGATCCCCGGGAGTTTTACCGGCAGGCGGCGCGCGAAACAGTGGCTGAACTCGAAACCGGATCAAAATGGTCGCTCGCCATGGAGGCGTTGATCCGGCATCTGGACAACCAACTGGAAACGGTCGAACAGTTAATCGCTGAAATGCTGGCCAGGCGGGATCAATGGCTCCGGCATATCGCCGGAGGGGAGGCGTTGGGAAAACAGCGCCGGCATCTTGAAGAGGCGTTGAAGACAGTTATCAGGGAGGCATTGGAGGCTGCAAGGCAGAGGTTCCCGGCGGCATTGATTGCGGATTTGTTGGATTTGGCGTGTTTTGCCTCAGGCAATCTGGAAAAAGACGGCGCGGCATCGCCCATCATCGCTTGCCGAGATCTTAACGACCTGCCAGAGGCCCGAGCCGAGGCCCTTGAAAAGTGGTTGGGGCTGTGTGAACTGCTGTTGACCAAAGACGGCCATTTTCGCCGCCAATCCAACAGGACCATTGGGTTTCCGGCGCCCAGCAGCGTCAAGAAAAAAAGTGAACTAAAGTACCTATATGAGGAGAAAAAATCGGCTTTTAAGGCGCTGATCGGCAAACTGGAGGCGGCGCCGGGACTGGCCGAGCGGTTAAATGCCCTGCGCTGCCTGCCTGATCCGGCATATAGGGATGCTGAATGGGAAATCATGCAGGCGCTTTCTGAAGCCCTTCGCCTTGCCGTCGGCCATCTGGCTCTAGTCTTCCAATCTGCCGGCAAGATGGATTTCGCCCAAGTGGCAATAAGTGCGGATTTTGCGCTGGGAACATCGGAAAGCCCCACTGATCTGGCTCTTTCCATGGACTACCGGATTCAGCATATTATGATTGACGAATTCCAGGATACGAGTATCACCCAGTTTAGGCTTTTGGAAAAAATGACCATGGGGTGGCAGCCGGGGGACGGCCGGACGTTTTTTGCGGTGGGCGATCCCATGCAATCCATATACGGTTTTCGTGAAGCCGAGGTGGGTCTGTTTATCAAGGCATGGAAGCAAGGCCTGGGGCAGATAGAGCTGCACCCCCTTGCCCTCAGGGTCAATTTTCGCTCCCAGAAGGGTATTGTCGACTGGCTAAATGACAGCTTTCCAATGATTATGCCCCGGGAAAACGACGCATCTGTTGGAGCGGTCGCCTATTATCCGGCCGTACCTGCGGTTTCAGAAGGCCCGGATACGGCCGTACGAATTCATCCGTTTATCCCTCCGGACCGGGAACAGGAGGCGCAAACGGTGCTGGACTGTATTCGGAAGGCGCAAGATGAGGCCCCCGAGGGTAGTATCGCCATCCTGGTTCGAAGCCGGCCGCACCTGGAAACCATCATAAGGCACCTGAAATCAAGCGGGGTGTCCTTTACGGCGGTCGAGATCGAATCATTAAAAAACCGACCGGTGATCCAGGATCTTCTATCATTGAGCCGAGCCCTTTCGCATCCCTGCGACCGGATTGCATGGCTGGCGGTTCTAAGGGCGCCCTGGTGCGGCCTTTCCCTTCATGACCTGCATCTTTTGGCGGGTGACGCCCCCAAATCAACGGTGGTGGAGCTTTTAAATGATGACGAGCGTATCCGCCGGTTAAGCAAAGAGGGGCGATGCCGGGCCCTTAGGTGCCGGGATGTGTTGATGCCCCGGATTTTAAACCTGGAGCGCCGTTCGCTCAGGCGGATGGTGGAAGGGGCTTGGCTGTCGCTCGGCGGACCGGCCTGCTGCTTTTCAACGGCTGATTTTGAAGATGCCAAGACCTACCTGGACTTTTTGGACGAAACCGTGGGTATGGGGACGCTAAATGATATCCAGGCGTTTGAATCCGAAGCGGCCGCTTTGTTCGCCCGCCCGGATCCGGAAGCGGACCAGAAACTCCAGGTGATGACCATCCACAAGGCCAAGGGGCTCGAGTTTGACACGGTAATTCTGCCGGGTTTGGACAAATATCCGCCGGCCGAGCCGTCCCGCCTGTTGTTGTGGCTCGAGCGGCCAGGTGCATCCCAGCATAGTCTTATTCTTGCCCCTATTGCCGAGTCCGGCCGCCGGAGCGGCAAAACCTACGAATATATCAGGCAGTTTGAGAAAAAAAAGCGGGCCTATGAGGACTGCCGCCTGCTATATGTCGCGGTCACCCGGGCGAAAAAACGGCTGCACCTTATGGGCGGGGCAAAAACCGGTGCTGAGCCCGGATCGTTGGGCCAACCGGATGCCACCTCGCTTCTTTATCCCCTTTGGCCCGTGGTTTACGATAGCTTTTTGAATGCCGACAGGAATCAGAACATCGCGTCGCCATCGGCGGATAAGGAACCGACCGATGGCAGAAATCAGCCGACGGTGCCCTATATCCGGCGATTGCAAGCAGATTGGCGGCCTCCCGGCCCCCCGCCGGGTTTGGACGATCTTGTTTCCCATGAAAGGGGACCTGTGCAGACTGAAGCGCAGACGCCGCCATTTGACTGGGCCGGAGAAACCGTGCGCCGTATTGGAAGCGTCGTGCACCGCTGGCTGCGAATTATCTGTGAAGACGGCGTTGAGAAATGGTCTCGAGAACGGGTGGCGGCAATGACGCAAAGGTTTTACCGACAGCTTAAACGATGCGGGATTAGTGAGACAAGACTGGATGACGGGGTCATCCAGGTGAAATCCGCCCTGATCCAATCACTGGATGACCCCATGGGGCGCTGGATTTTATCACGGCAGCGGTCTGAGGCCTGCGAGTATGCCTTAACGGGCAGTATCAACGGGAAGACCGTCAACATCGTCATTGACCGGACGTTTATCGATGAGCGGGGCGTGCGCTGGATCGTTGACTATAAGAGTAGTGTGCATAGCGGGGGAGCTGTTGCGGCGTTTCTGGACCGTGAAAAAGAGCGGTACCGGGAACAGATGGAGCGCTATGCCCGTATAATAGGCGCTATGGAAAGCCAGCCGATCCGCTTGATGCTGTATTTCCCGCAGCTGAAGGATCATCGGGAATGGCCGGCGGCATAAACCGCTTCCAAGGAACTCGACAATATTTAATATTATCTTAGAAGCTTCCGCTGCTGTCATTCCGAGAAACGAAAGTGACGAGGAATCTTGATTGTTAAAGATTTCTCGCTACCGCTCGAAATGACA
>JAGXLR010000090.1 GCA_018334555.1 Desulfobacterales bacterium | reverse complement strand
TGCTTTCGCTGCTGTCATTCCGAGGAGCAAAAGCGACGAAAAATCTTGATTGCTAAAGATTTCTCGCTGCCGCCCGAAATGACAATGCGGATGTTTTTTAGAGTTACTTTCTGCAAAAATGCCGCCGCCGCGGTATTAATCGCTTTTTACGAAGCCATCAATTTTCGTTTTCCATTACAACTCAATCACTTTGCCGGCGCCCCCGGGGATGGAGATTTGGGGGAAGCGGGACTGGATTTCCTGCTTGTGCTGGGTGCAATGGGTGGCGCAGACCATATCCAGGGTTTCAAGCACGGGGAAATCGTCAAACCCGTGAAGCCCGCCGATCAGGGCAGAGACCCGGCCGAATTCGGATGCGGCCTTGAGTATGGTTTTAACCCCGGGATGGGAGCAGCCGGCGATAACGACGACCCTGCCGTCCTGCTGGATGCACAAGGAATGTTCGATGTTTTTTAGGGTGCCGGTGGAGTAGATATGTTTATGGATTTTTCCAGAAAGACTGAAGGGGATGGTTTCCTTGGCCGGAAGGGCCGAGGAAATGGTGTCCGGCACATAGACCCGGACCGGATTCTGCTCCAGGATTTCCAGCAATCCGCCGGTGTGATCCCAGTGGTCGTGAGAAATAAATATCTCCTCGATGGATTGCGGGGAGATGTTTAGCTTTTCCATATTGTCCAAAAGGATTTGGCTTTTGGCGCCCGTATCAAACAAAATGTTGTGGCCGCAGGCCTCAATCAGGGCGGCAAAACCCCAGTCCGATGCCAGTCGGGTATCCCATGCGTCGTTGTCGTAGATAAGGGTGATTTTCATCGGGCGCGCCTCCTCATTTTTTCTTTCCTTTGTCCATATGGTTAAGCCGCCGGTCAGAGGCCGGCGGCTTATTTTAAGGCCTTCGTTATTCTTTTTGGGATTGGAGTTCGGAAATCCGTCGATTGATGTTATCGAGTTCGGTTTTCAGATACTCGGAGTCCCTCTGCAGGGCGCTCAGCTCATCCTGGGCGGCTGGCCCTGTGGGGGCGCTCGGCGCCGCCGAGGGGTAATGGCCGTATCCGCTGTAAGGCGCATAGGGCGCCGCCCAGGGACGGCCAAATCCAAAGCCGCGGCCCCAGCCGCCTCTGAATCCGAAGCCGCGGCCCCGGCCGAATCCTCTACCCCTGCCGAATACAGGGTTAGCATAGCCGGGCGCTCCGTAGCCTGCGCAGAATCCGGCGGCGCGCCCCGTCATTGGACCGTATCCCATGGGGCCTGTCTGATTTCCTAGTGGCATAATGCTCACCTCCTCTTATATATTTTTTGATGGGTTTATTGTCTTCAGGCATTGTTTCGACCACGGCCGCCGCCCCGTCCGGAGCGCTTGCCGCGGGCCCTTTGCCTGAGATTGTTGAAGCCGGTCGCTATTCGCTGACCCAAGCCACGGCCCTGACCCATGCCTTGGCCCCTGCCACGGGCGGGAACTTTGCCGGTTCCCGGCGTGCGGCCGCTATCTGCGCCGCATCCGCCCATGCCTCTGCCGGTCATCGGGCCCTGGCCCTGCGGGCCGGTTCTATCGCCTCTTGGCATAATTCTTCACCTCCTTGAGTTCTATATTATGGGTATCCGGTTTAGTGTTGGCGTGCTAAACCTTTATTGTCTGAATCGGCCTCTTCTTCTTCTGCGGCGGCGATTTCCGCATCCAGGCATCATGAAATCCGCTGTCGGCAACTGCTGTCTTAAATAGGCATTCAGAACCTCTTCCACATTGCCTCTAATAAAAGGAATCAGACGTATGCCTGCGCCTTCGATCATGTTTGCCGGGACTTCGGAAATCGCCCCGCAGATTAAGACATTCACGCCGGTTCTACGCAGGGTTTCCACCTGAAGCACCGGCGATCCGGCATGAAGCCAATATTTCTCTTTATTGACGATCCCATCCGTATGGACATCTGCGACAAGCATCGTCCTCGCCGCGTCAAATACCGGTGATATGATATTTCCCCAGACCGTTATGCCGATTCTCATAATACCTTTCCTTTTCATTGGCCATTTTGCATTTAATGTGCCAATTGCGGTAAGGTCGGTGTTATATTAATAAAAACAATAATATTAAATAATTATAATTATCCCACCTGGCTGTGGGTAAGAAGCACAGATGCCATATAGTTGCATTTATGCAAATATAATAAGACTTAAGACGCTTTTTTGCAACCCCGTAGGCGCCATAAAAAATTAGAAAGCCGGGCAATTAGGCGTTGCGGTTGGAGCGGCCGTCTGTGGCCGGGGGTTCGATGCCCAGGGCTTTGATTTTTCGAAACAGGGTGCTTTTATGAATCCCCAGGTCCCTGGCGGCCGCCTGTCGGCTGTAGTCGTTGCGCGCCAGTGCGTCGATAATGCTTTGGGCTTCGGCCGAACGTTTGGCCGAGCGTATGCCGCCCCTGTCAACGGCGCCGGCGTCCTGCCGGTTCGGCCTTAAATGCTCCGGTAGGTGGGAGGGCATAATCATTTCATCCGGGCAAAGGATGAATGCATGCTCGATAATGTTTTCAAGCTCCCGGATATTGCCGGGGTAATCATAGGACATCAATACGGCCATGGCCTCCTGGGAGATGCCTGATACGGCGCGGCCCCGTGTACGGTTCATCCGGGCGATGATCCGTTCGCAGAGCAGCGGAATATCCTCCTTTCGCTCTCTTAGCGGCGGAAGCGGAAGGGTAACGACATTGATCCGGTAATACAAATCCTGGCGGAAGCTGCCGTTCGCTACCCGTTCGGAGAGATCCTGATGGGTGGATGCGAGGATCCGAACATCGGTTTTCAGAGTTTGCGTAGAGCCAAGGGGCTGAAACGTATTGTCCTGAAGGACGCGCAACAGTTTGACCTGGAAGGCGGGGCTGATATCACCGATCTCGTCGAGAAGAAGCGTCCCCCCGTTTGCCGCGGAAAAGAGCCCGGCTTTGTCCTTTACGGCGCTGGTAAAGGCGCCGGCTTTATAGCCGAACAGTTCCGATTCCAGCAGGGTGTCCGGAAGCGCCCCGCAGTTGATTGCCATAAACGGCTTTTCCTTTCGATGGCTGTGTTCGTGAAGGGCCCGCGCCAGAAGCTCCTTGCCGGTACCCGTCTCTCCATGGATCAATACTGTACTCTCACTCGTGGCCACCTGGGGCAGCAGGGTGAAGATTTTTTGCATCGCCGGGCTGCGGCTCACCATATCGCCCATGCGGTAGCGGCCGTCGAGCTCTTTTCTGAGCGCCTCTACCTGGCTGACATCCCGGAAGGTCTCCACCCCGCCGATGACGCTTCCGTTCGCGTCTTTTAGGACGTCCGTCGAAACAGTGACCGGTATCCGGCGGCGTTCACTGTTGATGAAGTAGGCGGAGGCGTTGACGACAGGGGCCCCTTCGTCCATGGTTCGCCGCATGGCGCAGTCGCTTTCGCACATATTCGACCGGAAAACCTCCCAGCAGTGTTTGCCGATGGCTTCCTCCCGCGCCACGCCGGTGATCTCCTCGGCGGCCCGGTTAAACGAGGTGATCCGCCAGTCTTTATCCACGGTAAACACCCCTTCTGAGATACTTTCGAGGATGATTTCCGTTACATTGGCTGGAAGATCGCCCTCTGGTGTTTTTACGTTGTTTGAGGCCATTTCATCTGCCTTCTGTCAAAAATCCGGAACGAGACCATAGCCCGGCGTATCGGTTTCCCGCTCAATTTTTGTCATACGGCTTTTATAGCATCTTTGGCATATGGCCGGCAATTCCCGTGTTGCAAATTTGCGACGGAATCTCCGATAATCCGGCCGGTGCCATATTTCGTTGAGGGGGTGGTCCGAAATATTGCCGAAGCTCAAATGGGGGAGCGGGTAGGGCGTCTGGTCAAAATAATGCATCGTTTCCTCTTTTACCGGAATATTCGTCATTACGCATGGCGAAACGTTGCCGTCGGCGCCCACAACCAGCGCGTGTCTGACGTTTTCATCGCACGGCTTCAAAGATGCGAATGGCGAGGCCAATTGGAAGTGCATATCGACGCCTTTTCGGGCGGCGGTTTCCTGGATATGAAAAACTTTTTCGGTCAAATCCGCCCATTGCTCCCGGGTTTCCGCAAGAATGGCTTCACTGGTCAGCTCCGGCCGGGTGATCAGGGAAAGCGAGCTGACGACGACCTGATCCACCCCGAGGTCGGCAAAAAACGCCGGCAGCCGGTCTATCTCATCGATATTTGATCGAAGCAGCATGTAGGCGATGTGAATGGCCGGTGAGCGGACCCCGTGCCTGTTTTTGGCCTGGTGCAGGTCATCAACGGCCTGCTTGACCGCGTCTATCTCCGTTCCTTTCCGGATCCGATCGTTCGCTTCGGTGATGCCGGCCAGTGAAAAACCTATGATATCCACCCGTTCGGTTGTCAGTTGGTTGGCCACCGGACGGCTTAAAAGGCTCCCGTTGGTCGTGGTGCCAACCCTTGCACCGGCGGATTTTGCGGTTTTTACCATGTCAAAGAAGCCGGGATGTAAAAACGGCTCGCCCCATCCCTGAAGATACACCAGCCGGGCCTTTTTAAATGCCGGCGTCATGGATTCAAACGCTTTTAACGAGAGCTGACGGGGTTGCCACTGTTTTCGATAGGCGTGTTGGGGGCAATACAGGCAGCAGCCGTTGCAGTGAGAGGTAATTTCTACTTGTATCCAATCCAGTCGGGGATATCGCGGTTTGAACAGCTTGCGGAATATCTTTTGGTATATAAATTGCATATTACTGTAATGGGCTTGGCATTACCTCCTAAGTTGTCACCCTTCGGGATCAAGAGATGGGCGGGCCATGGCAGCCTGCTCATCTTTTGATTCATCCCTTTTTCCCAGACGGCTATGTCTGGCTGTCCTGCCCATCCAAGGGAATATCATATTTTTTCATATACTTCCAAACCGATGTGCGGCTGCGTCCCAGGCGCCGGGCGACTTCCGCCTTGTTCCAGTCGCATTCATGCAGCAACTCAAGTAAAAGGGGCTTATTGACTTTCTGCTGCTGCGGCTTGAAGTTCTGGGGCTCCTGGGGCGTTGAAGGGTAGTATTCCATCTGTCTGATCTCCACGGGAAGATCAAAAATGCCGATCTGATTGCTGTTGGCCAGGACAAAGGCATGCTCCATGGCATTTTCAAGCTCTCTGACGTTTCCCGGCCAATTGTAGTCCATCAGTATCCGCATGGCATCCGGCGATAGGTCTTGAATCTGTTTGCCGGTCTTTGCGTTGAATTTTTGGATGAAGTGCCTTGTAAGCAAGGGTATATCCTCCCGGCGGTTTCTCAATGGCGGCAGGTATATGGGAAAAACTTTTAAGCGGTAGTACAGGTCCTCCCGGAAATGCCCGGATTGAACCAGTCCGTAGAAATTTTTGTGGGTGGCGGTGATAATCCGGATATTCACGTTGCGTTTTCGGGACTCGCCAACGCGTTCAATCTGTTTTTCCTGGATCGCCCGCAGGAGCTTGAGCTGAATAAACGGACTGATGTCACCGATTTCATCCAGAAAAATCGTTCCGGTGTCGGCCTCTTCAAAGCGCCCCACCCGGTCCCTGTGAGCGCCTGTAAACGCCCCTTTGACATGGCCGAACAGCTCGCTCTCAAGGAGGGATTCGGTCAGTGCACTACAGCTGACCGTTACCATAGGGCATTGCCCGCGATCGCTGTTGTAGTGGATGGCGCTGGCCACGAGCTCTTTGCCCGTACCGGATTCGCCCTGTATAAGTACGGTGGCGTCACTTTTTGCCGCCACCTCGATAGCCTTGAAGATTTCCTGAACGGCATGGCTCTTGCCGATAATATTGTCGAACTGGTAGACCTCGACAAGCTTGCGCTGCGCCTCTTCAGCCTTCTGGCGGGCTTGTGTGAGTTCAGTCAGATCGGTGACGGTTTCTACCACACCCAGGGGATCCCCGTTGTTGTCTTTCACCACACGGGCATTTTTGATTATTGATATGAACTGCCCGTTTTTATGCTGGAGCTGGCATTCCGTGGGGTCAACGGTGCCCCTTTCGAAAATTTGGCATTCGGCGATACTCGATGGGCAGGTTTGGTCAAAGCATTTCGAGAATTTGAGGAGCTGGCAGCTTTGACCGATGGCCTCATCGACCCTATATCCGGTAATCCGTTCCATGGCCGGATTCCAAGAGGTGATACGGCCATGGGGGTCCAGCGTAAAGACGCCCTCTGCCATCGAGTCCAGCAGTCTTTCGGCAAACTGATCGCTCCAAATGCTGTCTTTGTTCATAAAACCGTCCTTTGTCAGGCCATGGGGGGGAGTGAGACGATCCAAACGGGTCGTTACCCTTTGTTACTTAACGTTACGAATCGTTATGCTTATTGTCAACCCATCATTTGACTTTTTGCCAATTAAACCGGAAAACCCTACAAAACGGGTCGTAACAGGATGCTCCGATCGGCGGCGGGGTCGCCAAGGCTGGCATAAATGTTGAATCCTTATAGGGTTTAGGTTTTTAACGAGATCGCAGAGGGTTTGAAAAGAAACATGACAACGGAAACGCTGAGAAAAGAAAGCGGCTTTGATCCCCTGATTGCTGAAGGGGTCTGTTTGGCCTATTTCAACACGCCGTGGTCAGCTCCATGCCGGGCGCAGATTTCGATACTGGACCGGCTGGACCATCTTTACGGAAACCGGCTCAAACTGGTAAACGTCAATATTGATCATCTTGAACGGTTGAGGACCCGTTTTGGTGTGCATAATATTCCAACCATGATTTTATTTAACAAGGGGATGGAATGTAAGCGGTTGGTCGGCGTACACCCGGAAGCGGATCTATGCACGGTCATCGATGAGGAGCTGAAAAGGGCCTGATTAGGCTGTAATGACGGTGTTGACAGAAGCGCGCCCTCTGGCGTCAAACACCGTCTGATGGATGCATTCATCCTGGCCCCGGTCTTGTTGGGGCCACGCACGGCGCTGTTGCCGATGACAGCGAGAAACAACAAAAGGCTTATGAACGAATGGGTTTACCCGGTTAAGCCTGTTCTTGGATGAAAAAAGAGAAACCTAAACTGAGCGATTTTCAAGTTTGCTGCAGATACGAGGAAGCGGATGTTGAGCTATAGCGGGCTATGCGAAACATCCGCTTAGGAGAAAAGTATCTGTAAAGCCGCTATCAATAAGAAAGGGGACGTCTATGTCGGACATTACATTTGAGGATATCGCAATTGTTTCCTGCGGCACGCTGAGCCTGGAACTAAACCATCTGAAAAAAGAGGGCTTTTTGAATGCCAAGCAGCTTTATTTTACCACCCCGGGCTTGCACGAGGTCCCCCGGGAGCTTGAACAGCAACTTACGGACCGGATTCAAAAGGCCAAAGAAAAGGCCGACAAGATTCTCGTCGTTTACGGCGGCAAATTTTGCTATGTGAACACGAATGATCCCACCCGGACCATTGATACGATTATCAGCGAGATAGGAGGCAATATCGCCCGAATCAATGCCACGCATTGCATGGATATGCTCGCCAGCGAGTCTGAGCGCAAAGAAATGGCGGGCGGCGAAAAGGTCCTCTGGATGACGCCGGGATGGATAAAGTTCCGGCATCATGTATACAAAGGATGGGACAAGGGGCTTGCCAACGAGAACTTCCCGAAGCATACCGGCGGCGCCATGGTCCTCGATGGCATCGGTTTTATGGATCAATATATGGCCGAGCATGCCGAGGAGCTTCTGGAATATTCGGATTGGATGGGGATTCCGATTCAGCCGTGCCCTATTACGCTGGACCGTTTTAAATCCCTGTTGACGGAGCAGGCAGACAATTTAAGGTGAAAGAAAGATATAAGGTTCAAGGTTAGGGTGTAAGGTGCAAGTTTGGCATATTAAATTCTAAGGGACCTAATTCAATTAATGGCTTCGTAAAAAGCGATTTATTGCGCTGGCGCCCCATTTTTGCAGAAAGTAACTCTGAAAAGCGTCCGCATTGTCATTTCGAGCGGCAGCGAGAAATCTTGAACAATCAAGATTCCTCGTCACTTTCGTTTCTCGGAATGACAGCAGCGGAAGCTTCTAAGACAATATTAAATATTGTCGAGTTCCTTGGAAGTAACCCCCCCGGGCCGAGGCCCGGGACCGAACCTAAAAGTAACTTTTGCTGTATGCTTGAAGGCACTGAGACGATTCATCCAATTTTGTCATTTCGAGCGGCAGCGAGAAATCTTTTACAACCAAGATTCCTCGTCACTTTCGTTTCTCGGAATGACAGCAGCGGAAGCTTCTAAGACAATATTAAATATTGTCGAGTTACTTAGAAGTCCAATATCTGTGTTGCGCGGCATTCCTCGGAATTTCACGTACGGCTAAGTACGCTGCATTCCTTGGAATTTTGCGCGCCTTGATTTTGAACTTTTTTCTTTGCCATCCCAATCAACACCCTACACCCTGCACCCTACACCCTAAACCTTTCTTTGCCGGGCAATAGCTTCCGCCGCTTTAATAAGCGGATAGGCGGTGGGGGGACCCGTAAGCAGCGGATGCGTGCCTATCTGTGAGGTCAAAACGCCATCGACGGTCATCCGGGTTTGAATGATAAAGCCGATCAGGTTGGTTAGCTCACCGGTAGACTTTCCGCCGATGACTTCCCCGCCCAATACGATGCCGGAATCCTTTGCAGCGATCAGTTTTACCGACTGCGAATGGGTGTCCGGCAGAGTCGCCGGATGTCTGTCGACGCCTTCGAATGTGCCGGTGATAATTTCAAATCGCCTTTCATGGGCCAGGTTCTCTGTTACTCCCGCTGCGCCGAATGCCGTATCGCCGATGGCCGTAGAGTAAATGGAGATGGTGCCGCCAAACGAACGAACGGTTGAGAGTTTATAAAGGTTCATGCCGGCGATGCGGGCCTCTGCACAAGATGTTGAGGCCAGCATGGTCGGCTTAAGTGTCCGGGTGATAAAGCTGTACTTTTCCGCACAATCGCCGACGGCAAAAATATCCGGATTTTCGGTCCTCATGTACTCGTTTACTTTGATAAAGCCCAGTTCGTTGATTGGCAGGCCGCTGTCTTCAGCCAGTTTGGCGTTGGGCCGGTACCCCATGGACAGGATCACGGCATCCGCACTCAGGGTCTCGCCATTGTTGAGCACGACTTCAGATACTTTTTGGGAGCCGTTGATTTTTTTGATGCCGCTTCCGGCCTTTATGGTAATGCCTCTGGATTCAACCGTTTTTTGGGCTTTCAGGGCGAACTCCTCATCAAATGCGGCGCTTAGAATGTAGGGCATCATTTCGATAATGGTGACCTCCTTGCCGCATTTGCCCAGTTCGTCGGCCAGTTCCACCCCGATAAACCCGCCGCCGATTACTGCCACCTTGTGATGTCCCTCCAGGGATGCCTTAACCTTGTCCACATAGGATTTGTTTTTGGGGATAGTAAAAACATTTTCCAGGTCCCCTCCTTCCAGCCATCCGGGTTTTACCGGCATGGAGCCGGTCGCCAGAATCAGTTTGTCAAACGCAATTTCAGTGTTGTCAGCGGTTCGGCAGGTTTTTTGTTTTTGATCGATTGTGAGGACTTCATCAATTTTTAGCTCAACCCCGGCATTGGACAGCATGGCATCCGGAACCACGTTTTTTTGGCTGTTTTCAAGGGTTCCGAAAATGTAGGGGATACCGCATGGAACCATGGACGCCTCGTCCCTGCGGATGGCCATCACATCTTTTTCCGGATGAAACGCCTTTGCAGTCGTCGCCGCAACAATGCCGGCCGCACTGCCGCCAATGACCAATACATCCGTCTGTTTCATTTCTGCTCCTTTTATTTGGTTTAATAAAAATAGAATACAATCACATAAAAAATCAAACTATTGCTACATGCAAAAAAAATACCATTTATATCATATGGCGGGTGTCATGCGGAGGGCTTTATCAGGGGGACGAAATTCGTTAAATGTAACGTTATATATACGTTACGTTTAATTGGTCGATTTCAGCGCTTCAGCCTGGCCAGCGGCATGACAAATGGGTCTCTCCTTTCGTCGTGTCGCAGGAAACGATCGCCCCTGCCAGTACCATGCCCGTAAATGTTTAAAGGCCCATTAAAAAGCGTGAATTCCGGCTTTTTCGCTCCTTGCGCCTTGCCCCGGATTTAAGCCCGAAGGTTTTTAGCGGGGGATGGTTCTAATGGGATAGTAGTGGTATAGAATTTGCATAATATACTGTCGAGAAGAACCATACAACCTCCTTCTTCTCTCTCCTTGGCAGCAGGCAACCGATCTCGGGCTGTTCGGTTGCCTGCTGTTTTATCTGGCCATTCTTCTTCTAAGTAACTTGAAAATATATATTAATATTCCAGAAGGTTAGCTCTCTGCCATTGCGAGGAGCGAAAGCGACGAGGAATCTTGATTGTTAAAGATTTCTCGCTGCCGCTCGAAATGACAAAATCGGATGAATCGCCTCAGTGCCTTTCATTTTTTTGAGCTGCTCTGTTTTTTGAGCTGCTCTGTGCAAAAATGCCGCGGCTTGGCAATAACCCAGGCCTATCGGTCTTTGGCGAACTGATAGGCCTGTTTGTTATAAACAAATGCCGCCGTTTGAATCATGGCGATACATCGATTCTTAAGTTCGGCGCGGATTTGTTTGTTTTTAGGGCTCGTCTTCAGGGGGGTCAGTTTCGCCGGGGAATGAAATTTGTATAAATCCGCCTCTTTTTGATGGGGAATGACTCTGACCATGTAATGCCGGTTGTCAATGTAGGATAATATGCCGTGGCCATCCTGCAGTAACGCCCCGGCCTTGCCGGGTGGCCTGGATAAAACGCTCGATCCAAAAAAGCTGTGTCTATACGCGCCTCCCAGCAGCTCCATAATTGTCGGGGGGATATCGGTCTGGCTGCAAATCTGGTTGATTCTTTGCCCATCGGTTCCAATAATGTCCGGCGCATATATGAGAAACGGAATGCGCTGGGCGGTGGGTTCGGGTTCCATGCTCAAAAACCCGCCGCAGTGGTCGGCGGTAAACACGAACAGGGTGTTTTCAAAGTACTCGGACTGACGGGCTTTTTCCATAAATTGCCCGATCGCCCAGTCCATGTATTGGATGGTCTCGAGCTGTTTGGCGTACGGATGGTCCGGATAGGCCGGGTCGATCTTGCCTTCCGCAATATTGTAATCCCGGTGGAAGGAAAGGGTTAGGAGCACCCCCAAGAAGGGCCCGTCCTGCTCAGTAAACGCCTTATGGGCGGCCATGAACAAATCTTCGTCGCACCAGCCCAGATGGGTTCTAAATGTTTTTTGCGGGAACTCCTCCTCGAACACGAAATCGTTGAACCCGTTGCTGCCCAGAAATGACTGCCGATGATCATAGTAGGGCTGACCGGCGTAAATAAACATGGTTTTATAGCCCCTTTTCTCGAGAATACTACCGATAGTCCGGATATTGCCCACACTGGTTTCCCTGGTGATGATACTCTCGCCCGGAAGATCCGGGAATCCGGCGACTACGCCGCTGAATGCGCGCGTGCTTCGGGTGCCGACCGAAAAACAGTTTTCCATTAGGATGCCGTTCCGGATTAATCGGTCAAGATTCGGGGTGAGCTTCGGCATCCCCCCCATCATGCCTATATAGGGCCAACTGACGCTTTCCATGATGACCACGACCACATTATAGTCTTTTTGTTCTCGCCCCGTATCGGTTATGCGGTCCAAGGGGTTATCCTCCCGGTTTAAAAACCGGTCCTGGTTGGTTTTAATCATTTCCCTGGTAATTCGAAAGGCTCTCTCCTTGGGTAGCAGTTGATATAGCTTTTCGACGTCCCTGCCTCGAGCTAGATGGCTGTATGTAGCCTCCCTAAGCGTAAACAAACCATTCAACGTCAGCTGTGCCAGCCGGTTGGATGGACTGAAATAAGCCGGTCCCGAGTTGATGGGTTTCGGACCGATGGTGCCGCGGATACTTACGGCAAGCGCTGCGCTGATCAGCAGAAAGCATACCAGGTTGGCCGGCCAGGCGTTCGGCCGATCGGGGCGCGGGAAAATCTTTTTATAAAAAATCAGGGTCATGCCAGCCAGAACCAAAAGGCAAACGGCCAGTATGGGAACCAAATGAAATTCCTGAACCAGTATTTTATGAATGTAGTCGTAATGAAAATATTGAATCACTTTAATATCGAGTCTGGCGCCGAATTCGAGGAAGAAGAAAAAATCGGCTACACAGACAAGCAGCACCAACGAGGAAATGGCACCGGCCAAGATGGATACGAATAGGCGAAATGCCGGATGGCGGTCAAAAATAGGGGGAACGATGAGGAACAGCAGGGATAGGGGGGCCGCCAACATTGTTGTTGCCACCAAATCAAAATGTATGCCACGGGCAAAAGCGGTCAGGATTTGATCAATAGTGCAGGCATCATAACTGGGCCACGTCTTCAAATACAGGAAAAGGCGTTGCAGGAAAAAGGCTATCATGGATGACGCGATAATCAGCAAAAGGAGCTTATACCGGCTGTACCGAAAGTGCAGCAATATTTTGTGCATCATTTTTTAAAGCGCGTGCTTCCCTGTTTAGGTTACAACATATCTTGATTCAGGCTTATAGGCTATATTGCAAAACTGATGGCTTCGTAAAAAGCGATTTATTGCGCTGGCGCACCATTTTTGCAGAAAATAACTCTGAAAAGCCTCCGCATTGTCATTTCGAGCGGCAGCGAGAAATCTTTAACAAACAAGATTCCTCGTCACTTTCGTTTCTCGGAATGACAGCAGCGGAAGCTTCTAAGATAATATTAAATATTGTCGAGTTCCTTGGAAGCGGTTTATTCCGCTGACGCGGCTTTTTTACAGAAAGGAACTCTAAAAAACATCCGCATTGTCATTTCGAGCGGCAGCGAGAAATCTTTAACAAACAAGATTCCTCGTCGCTTTTGCCCCTCGGAATGACAGAGAGCTAACCTTCTGGAATATTAATATATATTTTCAAGTTGCTTAGAAGTCCAATATCTGTGTGGCGCTTCCGTCCCTCGGAATCTCACGTACAGCTAAGTACTCTGCATTCCTCGGGATTTTGCGCGACCCCCGATCTTAACTGGGGCTTAACTTTTTACTTTGCCATCCTAAAATCAACTTTTTACAAGATCGTCAAAACTGTCAAATGGAAAATTTAAGCAGTGGATCT
>JAGXLR010000089.1 GCA_018334555.1 Desulfobacterales bacterium | reverse complement strand
GAGATCAGGCATACCTATTTTCCTTTCTCTCGGGTAAATTCGGGAATGATAGGCATAACTGCAGATGCCAGATCATCTACCGTCGTCTGGAGCCATTTCGTGCCCTCCGCCTTATCATGGGTCGAAAGGCTTTTAAGGACGCGGAGATAGTCGCTTCCGAATTCGGCGATCCCCCTTCTGACGGCCTCCAACAGACGTTCCCGCGAAAAATTGGCCTCGGATGAATCCGAATCCTCTAAAAACCGATGATGTTCGAGGATATCATGAATTTCCGATCTTCGTTCATAAAGCGCTTTTTTCTGCCGGGTCAAAACAGATTTGTCGTTTGTTCCACCGGATTCCGACAGATTTTCGAAAAATGCGCCCAGACGCTTGATCCGTTCATCAAGGGCCTGATTCAGTCTTGCACTTAGCCCGTCATGTAAGGGCTGGGGGTATACGCCGGATATAAACTGTGAACGAACATCGCGATACCATTTGCCGAGCGCCATCAAGTTGCCGATGTATATAAGGTTGTTCGTGAGAATCCGTTTGACGTTTCGATAGACGCCGGGGGTATAGGCCATATTGCCGCCCTTTTGGCCGCCCCCGAAAATTAGGCGATTGGATCTTAGCTCATCCTTTCGGTTGATGGTGCCGGCGGCGATCGTGACGCCATAGCCCAGTCGGCACGGACCCACCAGCCCCCCCTGCCCGCCTAAAAATATGGGGGGCCTGTCCAGCATCACCCCGCCTGGCACATCGCCCATCAAAGACGCCGTCGCCTTGTCCTGCTGCGGGGTATAGTTGAAGTGAATATAGGAGCTGCCCACTTCGCTGTGATTTTTTTTATCCGTGCCGCCGGCCATCAGGCAATCGCAAAAATTGATAAGGCTACCCAGGGTGACATACGGAAACAGGATGGTTTGTTTGAGACCCACACTATGGGCGATTCTTGCGCCCTCCTCGAGAATGGTCCCGCTCCTCACGTGGGCGCATGATCCGCATGAGGCCCCTTCCAGAAAAACCGCCTGACTGAAAAATCCGCCTTTTAGATGGACATTTCGGCCAACCTGACAATTATCTATGGTTGCCGGTGCTTCAAGGCCAAGTTCGGCACCTGGGCCGATATAAGTATCTTTTCCGAAGATCCTGCATCCCGCATGAATAGTTACGCCATCGCCGGAAATCCTCTCCGGATCCATTTCCGGTCCCAGTTCCACGGAATCCGGAACCGGCATGCGAACGCCCCTATTTAACAACTTTGTCTTTAAATCAGCCGTCTCACATTCCATAACCCACACCCAATATCCAATACCTAATACCCAACACCTAACCTCTAATACCCAATCGCCCCTTGTTTAACCAATATCAGCGGCCAAATGTCAAGTCCGTTTTTTAAAACAATTAACATTTCAGGTTGTTATCGAAGATATGCTTGTCGAATGCGATATTTTTTGATATTATTATTTTTTACAAATTTGACAATCTCGTAAAAAGTCGATTTTGGGATGGCAAAGAAAAAAGTTCAAGATCAAGGCGCGCAAATCCCGAGGAATGCAGCGTACTTAGCTGTACGTGAGATTCCGAGGGATGCGGCGCAACACAGATATTGGACTTTTTACGAAGCCATCAAATTTATTTGAGAGGATTTATGTATGAACCATGCCTTAAAATATCGTCTTTTAACCCGCAGCGATCTTGACGGTCTGATATGCGCCGTTTTGGTCAAATATATAGGAATTGTCGATGAAATAAAACTGATCGATCACCCCAGCCAAATGCAGGCCCGTGAGGTCGAAGTCACCGACAGGGACATTACCACCAACCTGCCCTATGTTCCCGGTGTCAACCTGGCCATTGATCATCATCTCTCTGAGACCCTGAGGAATCAAAAAGATCCCCGGCATATCATCGACCCGGAGGCGCCCTCAGCCGCCCGCGTCGTTTATAATTATTATGGCGGCAAAGAAAATTTCCCCCCTTTTTTTGATGAAATGATGGCAGCCGTTGATAAAGCGGACTCAGGACAGTTTAGCAGGAATGAAATATTATATCCAAAGGACTGGCCCCTGCTTAATTTTTTGGTGGATCAGCGCACGGGCATTGAAGACTGGGGTAAGTTCCGAATCCCCGAGGAACAATTCAAGCTGGAGCTCATCGATTACTGCATGAGAATGAGAATCCGTGATATTCTGGCTGTACCGGATGTAAAGGAGCGGATTGACGTCTATTTCGCCTATGAAAAACAGTATAAAGAACAGCTCAAGGCCAGGGCCACGTTAGTTTCCAATATTGTGGTTCTGGATTTTCGCGACGAGCCGGTGAGGTATCCAGGCAATCGGTTTATCATTTACGCCCTCTACCCCGCGTGTAATGTTTCAATTTTGATCCGGCGTGATGCGGAAGATGGCCGCATTACCTTTTCCGTGGGAAAATCCATTATCAACCCGACCTCCACGGTCAATATCGGTGAAATTATGCTCCATTACGGGGGCGGCGGACACCGGGCCGCGGGGGCCTGCCATGTTGAAAACGATCAGGCGGAAAGGGTCTATCAGGAACTGATTGCGACATTATCCGAGACCCCTGATAAAGCAACCATATAACCACCCGGAAAGGAAGATCCTGAAATGAACGACCAAGCCCTAACCAGTTGGCCGATCTGGCAAAAACTGCGCTCAAGCGCAGAGAAAATGGAACTGCCGGAATACCACCTCAAACACCTGGTCAATCAAGACAACCGGCTGGAGAACTATTCGGTTTCAGGCGGCGGCCTTTTTTATGATTATTCAAGGCAGCGGGTTGACAGCCAGGTTATGGGCTACCTGCTTGAGTTGGCCGATACGCGAAGCCTATCCGAGAAGTTCAACCAAATGATGGCCGGCGCCCATGTCAATGTCACCGAGGATCGGGCCGCCCTTCATACCGCGGCCCGTCAATTTTCAAACGAACCGGTTTACGATAACGGCCGCGATGTTATCCCTGAAATCAAAGCCGTACGCAACCAGATCAAAGCATTCGCACAGGCCGTACATAACGGCGAGATCAAGGGGGCTGCCGGCTTACCCTTCAGGGATATCGTAGTCATCGGTATCGGCGGCTCCTATCTGGGTACGGAATTTGTCGCAACCGCTCTTGAGGGCCTGGCGGATAAAAGAATCAACCTCCACTTTCTGTCAAATGTCGACATCGACAACTTTGGACGCATTGCCTCCCGAATTTCTGCCGAAACCACCCTATGGATCGTGATCTCCAAAAGCTATACCACTACGGAGACCATGGCCAATCTCAACCAGGCGAAGGCGTTTATGAAGGCAAACGGCGTGCCTCCGGAAAAGCACCTGGTTACGGTGACAAGCAAGAAAAGCCCCGGCGATGATCCGGAGAACCCGGCGCTTGCGACCTTTCATATGTTTGACTATATCGGCGGCCGTTTCAGTGTAACCTCCGCTGTGGGCGGGGTCCCGCTGAGCCTATATGTCGGCTACGACCGGTTTGAAAAGATTTTAAAAGGCGCCGAAGAAATGGATCGACATGCGGCTGAGGCGCCGATTCAGAAAAACGCCCCCCTGCTGGCCGCGCTGATCAGTGTCTGGAACAATAATTTCCTGGGATATGAAACCCAAGGGATCATCCCCTATTCTTCCATGCTTTCCAAGCTTGCACCGCATATCCAGCAACTCTATATGGAAAGCAACGGCAAGGCGGTTACCATTCAGGGGATGCCACTTGATATTGACAGCGGTGTGATCGTTTTCGGCGAACCCGGCACCAATGCCCAGCATTCCTTTTTTCAGCTGGCCCATCAGGGCCGGCCGTTTCCTATTGATTTTATCGGCGTGGTGGATCCGGTTTATGGAGAAGAGCAGGTGACATCCAAGGGGGTAACCAATCATCAGGAGCTATGGGCCAATCTGATCGCCCAGTCCCAAGCGCTTGCCCTCGGCAAGGCGGACAGAAATCCGGAGAGCACCTTTTCCGGAAATCGACCCTCCGCCATCATCCTTTTAAACGATTTGTCGCCGGAAAATATCGGCCGCATCCTTTCGTTCTACGAGGCAAAGACGGTTTTTGAGGCGTTTATCTGGGACATCAATCCGTTTGACCAATTCGGAGTGGAGCTTGGCAAAACCATGGCTTCGGCTATTCGGGATGAAATCGCCCGAAAAAACAAGAATCCCGGTTACGAGTTTGATAACCGGGATCCTGTCCGAAAATTTTATCTTGAGACGCTGTTTAATTCAAAGCCTTAAGGCATGCGGTAAATCACCGCCCCCCACGTCACACCGGCGCCCAGCCCTGAAAATACAAGTGTCGCATTTTTCTTAAGCAGGTTTTGTTCCATAGCCTCATCAAGCGATATCGGGATCGTACCGGCTGTTGTATTTCCGTATCTTTGAATGTTGTTGAACATTTTTTCATCCGGCAGCTCCAATGCTTTCTGATAAAACTGGTTGATCCTGAGATTGGCCTGATGGGGAAAAATCATGTCAATATGATCAACGGAAAGCCCCGCCTTTTCCAAGGCTTCAATTGTCACCTCCGGAAGCCGCTTGACCGCCAGCTTAAAAATCCTCGACCCATCCATTTTCGGATAGTGCCGCCGCTCCTCTAACCATTCCGGCTTAATTCGCGGATTTAGGCGGGATGCAGGCAGCTCCGTCATCAAGGACTCGGCATATTCACCCTGGGCATGCAGGGAACTTGCAAGAACTCCGACCGGCTCATCCGTCTCAACCGCCTCCAGGCAAACAGCGCCCGCCCCATCCCCAAAAATCACGGTAACATCCCGGCCTTCGGTGGAGATATCGAGGCCGGTGCTGTGGACTTCAGAGCCCACCAGCAGAACCCGCTGGGCCTTTCCGCTTTGGATATACGCATCGGCGATTTCCAGGCCATATAAAAAACCGGTGCATTGCTGACGGATATCCAGCGCCGGTGTTGAATTTAATCCCAGCTTATACTGCAGCAGGCATCCGGAGCCAGGGAAAAATATATCCGGGCTTAGCGTGGCGAAAATGATCAGATCAATATCATCGGCTGTCCAGCCGGCCCTTTTTAGAGCGATTTTCGACGCCTCCAAGCCCAGATCTGAAGCTCCCACACCCCCTTCTTCATCAACCCACCGCCTTTCTTCAATGCCGGTGCGCTGGCGGATCCATTCATCCGATGTATCCATCCATTGGACCAGATCCTCATTCGTCACGACCCGTTCGGGCAGATGCCGACCCGTGGATTTGATAACCGTCCTAAGCATAATTCACGACTCCCCGAGCTTAATCATATTAACGAAATTTAGGAGATTTTAATTCAACCGCAGATTTTTTCAAGAAAATTATGACAATCCCGTAAAAAGCCTTCTGTTTCGCTGCAGCGGTATAAATCGTTTTTTACGAAGCCTTTGGCTATAAGGGGATACGGATAGCCCCTTGCCGCCAAATAACTTGATTCAAAACTTTAAAGATACGAAATAAAACGCGGATATCCTTCAATATCAGAATATCCGCGCTATAAAGGCTTGCTTTCCGGCAATCCGCTGTATAAACGAAAAGCAGACCTAGTCGTTTTCAGTTTTTGGTATGGACACGCCGCCGGTCGTCTTATCGGGCATCTCCGGACTTGGCTTTGTTACGGTTTCCGGCAGATTGACTTCAATATCCGCATCTTCTCTGAGCTGAGCGATATAATCGGGCATCTCTTCTTTGACTTTCTTCTGCTCAAGTTGCTCCTTGAGCCTGTCCTTGACTTCGTCAAAAGTCTTCTGGGAGGCGTCCTTTTTATCCTCTGCCTTGATCAAATGGTAGCCGAAACGGGTTTCCACAATATCGCTGACATCGCCCACCGCCAGAGAAAAGGTGGCCTTCTCGAAGGGTTTAACCATCTGGCCTTTGCTCACATAGCCAAGATCCCCGCCTCTTTTACTGCTCGGGCACTCGGATGCTTCTTTGGCGACCTCTGAAAATTTTTCGCCTTCATCGATGCGTTTTTTGATTTTACCTATCTTCTCCTTGGCTGCCTTTTTTTCGTCTTCGCTCGCCTCAGAGCCCGCTTTTATCAAAATATGCCGGGCTTTAACCTGCTCCGGTGTTTTGAACTGATCCGGATGGTCCTCGTAGTATGTCTTAAGCTCCTTATCGGAGATCGACACGTTTGAAGCGATTTCCTGCTCAATGAGCTGTTTGATGGCCAGGTTCTTTTCGATTTCACTGCGAAGCTGCGCCTCGGTATAGCCAAGAGCGGAAAGCTGCTTCTTGTATTGGTCCTCATCAGGGAATTGACCCTTGAACTGCTCCATCTGGCTGTCTATTGTTTCAGTATCGACGGCAATGCCGAGCTCTTGGCTCTTCTGGTAAAGCAGTTCATTCTCGACCATCTTATCGACCATATCTTTTTTGATGCTCGCCAGCCTGTTTGCATCCAGCTGCTGGCCTGCACTGGCCGCCCGTTGTTTGATCAACGTCAGTTTCTGGTCAAGCTCCTTCTGAGGGATTTTTTCCCCATCGACGATTGCCACATAATCGCCGGCCTGGTCTTCTTTTTGGGCCTTTTTCTCATCCGCCGTGCACGAGGGCGAAGCCATCAGAAAAACAAGGCTCAAAACGACTAGGGTATTGGCTATAATCCGCATAAAATGAATCCTCCTTGAATTATTGATTGATGATTTGATAGTCTTGGGTGCGGCCGTATTTTCGGGTAAGTATCAAACTATCCGAATCCATACCATCGCCTGTGTGACCTACAGCCCTTTTTTGGCATTATGGATTCAAAAAAACATAATGGTGGACTATAGAATGGAAAAACAGGATAATTATTTAGTGCCTCAACGAAAACCGTCTCTCTTGCCTTCCTTGGTTTTGACAAAAAATCCTGATTTTCATTCGGGCACTAAATAAAATAATGGTCGGGACGGCAGGATTTGAACCTGCGACCCCAGCGTCCCGAACGCTGTGCTCTTCCAGACTGAGCCACGTCCCGACATTTGGTAGCCATTTTTATGGCATAAAATGCCGCCTGTCAATTAAAAATTAAATGATAACTGTACTTTTCAAGGTTGTCAAAATCTAAATTCAAAGAATTCGACAGGAATTAGCCGGCAAATGGATTCTTCATCACAATCGTCTCATTTCTCCCCGGCCCCACTGAAACGATATCCACCGGCGTTTCGGTTAACGCCTCGATCCGTTTGAGAAAGTTCTTCGTGTTTTCCGGTAAATCCTCGAATCTTCGAATATTTGAAATGTCCTCGCGCCATCCGGGAAGGCTTTCATATACCGGTTCGCATCGACTCAATACATTCAAGTCGGCCGGAAACTCCGAAATCGGTTTTCCCTGATACTTATAGGCGGTACAAATTTTAATCTCCTCAAGACCGCCTAATACATCAAGCTTTGTAATCGCAAAGCCGGTCAGGCTGTTTAACCGTACGGCATTGCGCAAAATGACGGTATCAATCCAGCCGCATCGCCGCCTACGGCCGGTTGTCGCACCAAATTCCGCCCCCTTCTTCTGTATCTGCTCACCCGTTTCATCGAATAGTTCAGTCGGAAACGGCCCCTGCCCGACTCGCGTCGTATAGGCCTTGGCAATTCCCGTTACGTCAGTAATCTGTTTCGGTCCCATCCCTGTGCCGCAGCAGGCATTGCCGGAAACCGTATTGGACGAGGTTACATAAGGATAGGTCCCATGGTCAATGTCTAAATGGGTCCCCTGGGCGCCTTCGAAAAGTACCTGCCGGCCCTCCCTGACGCCCCTGTCGATAAATACGGATATATCCGTCACATAAGGCGCCAGACGATCCCTATACCCACCATATGACGATATGATCTCATCAGCGGATACCGCATCGGAAGAATAAAACTGTGTGAGAAAAAAATTTTTTTCCTCGGCTGCGGTTCTTACCTTTTCGGCAAATCCCCCGGCATCGAGCAGCCCGATAAAACGTATCCCCCGTCGCGACGCCTTGTCCTCATAGCATGGTCCAATCCCTCTGCCGGTCGTGCCGATCCTTTGCTTTCGGCTGGCTTCTTCTTTGGCCGCATCCAACTTTTTATGATACGGCATAATAAGATGGGCCTTCTCGCTGATCTTTAATCTTTCGGGACTGACATCAATCCCCTTTTCAATTAAATAGTCAATCTCTGAGATAAGCACCTCGGGATCCACCACCATGCCGTTTCCAATCACACAGGTTTTTCCCTGTAAAATACCGGATGGCACCAAATGGCTGATAAACTCCTCGCCGTCCACAACCATGGTATGGCCGGCATTATTGCCCCCCTGAAAGCGGACAACGATATCGGCATACTCGGCCAGCAAATCAACGATCTTTCCCTTTCCTTCATCCCCCCACTGGGTTCCAACAATGACGATGTTTGCCAATGTGCTCTCCTTTCAACCTAGAATTCGTCGGGTACGCCGGGCGATGACGGCATGTTCCGTCTGACTCTAAAAAAATCCAGCATCAGTTGTTTACATGTCTCTTCACAAACCCCCGCAATAATCTCCGGCTGATGATTCATACGGTTATCCTCACCGATGCGATACAGTGACCCCGCCGCCCCCCATTTGGGATCGGATGCCCCGTATACGATTCGTTGGACCCGGGCATGGACCAAAGCGCCCATACACATGACGCAGGGTTCAATAGTGACATAGAGGCTCGTGTGGGGCAATCGATAATTTTTAACGGCCTGACCGGCTTTTCGCAAAGCCAGTACCTCCGCATGAGCGCTTATATCGCAAAGCCGGATGACCTGGTTGTGGGCCGCAGCGACGATCCCGCCGTCGGCGTCAATCAGTATGGCGCCGACAGGGACTTCGTCTTCCTCAAAGGCCTTCCTGGCCTCGGCAATGGCTTGCTGCATATAGGCTTCATGGGACATTTATAATCTTTACAATACACCGGCAGATATTTATTATTAAGGCCGAAAAGCGACATATAACACTTTTTATCCGGCGTCAAGCTTGACAATCTCGTAAAAAGTCGGTTTTGGGATGGCAAAGTAATCCGGAGAAAACTTCATATTGACAAAAACGACATATTCACGTATGTCAACAAACACGAAGCGCCCGTAGCTCAGCTGGATAGAGTGCCGGACTACGAATCCGTAGGTCGCAGGTTCGAATCCTGCCGGGCGCGCCAATAAAATCAAGGGCTTATAGGCTGTTTTCTGTAGGCCCTTTGTTAATTTTTGGGCCAGTGCAACCCCTATGTAACCAAAAATGAAAAACCGGGTGAAAAAAATCATCCGGTTTTCTTTTTCTCAATTCTTTTAAAATCGGTTACATCATCATGACTCCGGCCCGACAACAATCTTCCATATCACCCAATAGGCCATCAGGATTAAGCAGACCACCCACCAGGGAAGGATAAGACTATGGATGATTACAAACTCTTGATAGACCTACACAAAGGAGGCCATCGGCAGGGACCGGGCGGGGATGCCGAGACAGAACTTGCTCTAAATCTGACCATGATAGACCGGGAAGCACCGCTAAAGGTTGCCGATATCGGGTGCGGCACGGGAGCATCCACCATTCTGCTTGCTCGACTCTTGAATGCACGGATCACAGCGGTAGACTTCCTTCAGGATTTTCTGGATGTGCTGGTTCAAAGGGCCGAGAGCGCCGGGGTGGCGAACAAGATATCGTCCCTTGCCCGGTCCATGGACGACCTGCCTTTTGCCGACGAGGAATTGGATATCATCTGGTCCGAGGGAGCAATCTACAACATTGGATTTGAAAAGGGCGTAGCTGATTGGCGACGATTTCTGAAATCGGGTGGTCTATTGGTTGCTTCCGAGATCACATGGCTCACGGACTCCAGACCAGCGGAACTCCAAAAACATTGGGATCGCGAGTATCCCGAAATCAATGTGGCTTCAGCGAAGATCAGGGTTCTGGAGAAACACGGATTTTCGCCAGTCGGGTACTTCGTATTACCAGAACATTGCTGGCTGGAAGAATATTATCGGCCTATACAGGCCAAGTTCGAGGACTTCTTGAATCGAAACGGGAACACCGAGGAAGCACTCGAAATAGTGACCGCTGAGCAAAAGGAAATTGACCTCTACGAGAGGTATAAGGCACACATCAGTTACGGGATGTATATCGCTAAAAAGACGGTGTAAAAGGCGAACAAATCCATCATTTCTTGCGCCTCCTGAAGCGCCAAAGATGCCTTTCGCTCCACTTCCCCCGCTTGGCTTTGATGTAAACATCCCAGGCATCCTTCACGGTTATTCCGAAGAACAAAAGCAACGAGGAATCTTGATTGTTCAAGATTCCTCACTGCCGATTGGAAAAGCGATTATTCGTAGGCGACGAATTTATCCTTTTTCGCCTGACACACCGGACAGTTATCCGGGGCTTCACCTTCAAGGGTGTAGCCGCACACACTGCAGACCTGAATGGTATCCAGTTCTACATCTTTTCCCCCGTCCACGGCTTCTTTTGCTTTCTGATACAATGCCAGGTGCTGCTTTTCGGTTTTGTATGACCAGTCAAAACTTCGATAAGCGCTCTTTTCACCCTGAAAATCGGCCACTTCCATATAAGTCGGATACATTTCCGTGACCTCGAAATTTTCCCCGTCAATGGCTAAGCCCAGATTCTTTGACGTATCCCCAGGGCCGAAGGCGCCCATACTATTGGCCAAAAAACCGCCTTCAAGGTGTTTGAGTTCGCGGTAATGGTCTCCGGCATGAATAAATTCCGCATGTGCAATTGCGTTGAAAAGCCGCGCCACATTCGGAAAATTTTCCTTTTCCGCCTGGATGGCAAAATGCCGATACCGCATATTGGCCATGCTCTCTCCGCCGAATGCATTGATCATGTTCTGCTCTGTCATTTGTTTCATACAGGTAGCCTCCTTCTTATTATCCGACAGCGATTTCCTTGGAGCTCTCCCAGAGTCCGTGTATATTGCAGTAGGATGCCGCCACAAGGGTGCCTGACTGATTGACCTTAAGCCGTGTCGTTACCGCATGATCGGTATAGACCGGCCCCTGGTTGGCACCGGCAACTGCTTCCCCGTGGGCCGTGAATTCAAAGCTGCCCACTTCATAAGTAAACTTGTCATTTTCCGGCTTAAAGTAAAGCCGCATCCACCGGATATGGTGCTCGGTTGTATTGGGATGTGCGATTTCCTTGCCAATGGAAAGCTTAACTTCAAAAACTTCCTCTGCCTTCACCCCTTCCGGACATTCAATAACAGGGACATGCTTCTCGTTTTTCCAATCTCCGGATTGAAATAATTCACCAATACTTGTCATAATTTGCCTCCTTTCAAAGGATCCATCATTTAAATGGGTATTTAACCAACCGACTCCAGTAAATATAATTTTATTCATGTTGATAAAAGGTTACAACCCGCTGATCAATACCGGAGATCCTGTATTTCAAACCCGTATCCCCCTTATTTGTTTCTGCTTTGGCATCTGATACCAGCCTACTCGGACTCGCTTAAATTACTGAAAGTTTTCGGGATCAGCTCAGTCAGGGCCGGATGGATATGCTGACCGGAAAACAAGGCGCCCAGCTGCCCGCCGATGGCCATGGCATTTGCCACCTCCTGGATCAATATGGGCGCGTGAGGCCCGATAATGTGAAAACCGAGGAGTTTCAGGCTCTCCTTTTCAAGCACCACCTTGGCCATTCCGCGGTCCTCCCTTAAGGCCATGCCCTTGGCGACATCACTGTAGCGGGCGGTTCCCACCAGTATTTCATAGGTTTTCCCGGCCTGCTCAGCCGTCGCGCCTACTGCCCCGACAGGCGGCCAGGTAAATACCGCCCGGGGCACGGCCGCATAATTGATCGTTTCCTGCGCGCCGTTCATGGCATTGTCCCAGACGATATCGGCCTCGGCATTGGCTGTATGGGTAAACATCTGCCGGCCGTTGGCATCTCCGAAAGCCCAGATGCCTTTCCGGCTGGTCTGAAGATATTCATCCGTCCGGATGAAGCCATTGGCATGGGTTTCAATATTTGCATTTTCAACCTGCAGCAGATCGGCATTGGACTGTCTGCCGGCGGCAACCAGGATCTGCTCGGCGGAAAGCGTGCGCCTCTCACTTTCGGCATCCAGTGCAACCGACAGCTCCAGAGCCCCTTCTCCCTGCCGGACCGATGCCACCTGGGCGCTGGTATGGATGGTCATTCGTTTGGCGAGATCAAACGCCAGGATTTCTGAAATTTCGGGTTCCTCTGCCGGCAGCAGCCGATCCCGGTTCTGCACAATGGTAACCTCGGTTCCCAGGGCTGAAAAAAAATGCCCATATTCTGCCGCGATATAACCGCCGCCGATAATCACCATGGATTTGGGCAGCTTTTCCAGCTCAAGCAGGGTGTCACTGGTTAAATACGAAATCCGGTCAAGCCCGTCTATTTCAGGAATTGCCGGCCGGCTGCCGGATACGATAAATATTTTCTCCGCCTGAATCCGGTAATCATTGACAACCAGTTCCTTTGGCCCCACGAAAAAGCCTGTGCCTTCGTAATAGTCGATCTGCTCCGACGCCTGCAGGGCCTTATGGATCTGTTGATGCTCCGGAATGACGGCCTCCCGCATGTCCTTCATCACCTGCCCGAAATCCACGGATTGGATATGCGCCCGGATGCCGAAACGATCCGCCTTCCGTATTTCCATGATTCGATCGGCCACCGCCAACAGCATTTTTGACGGAATGCATCCCACATTCAAGCAGGTCCCGCCGGCCGGCCCCTTATCCACCAGCGCCACCCGAAGCCCTGCCTGGATGGCATTTTCAACAATCGCCATGCCGGAGCCGGATCCAACGACAATAACATCGTATACGCTGTCAGCCTTTTTCCGCACGTGCTTTGCTACTGACTCTTTGAATCCCATTTCACTCCTTTCAAGCACTCTTGTCCAAAAACGGTTTTTAAATAGTAAATCTAATGTTTCGGGGGCTTGAAAAAATATCCTCCTTGCGGGTATTGTTGATTCATCACAAAAAACAAACACCCAAAAACAAGGGGGATGCCTTATGGTAAAACATGCAAGCCTGTTCAGTCAACTGATTGCCCTGATTGACCGGTATTGACTCATGCATTTCAAAAAAAGACTCAAAAAACACCCAAGGCAGATATCAAAAAAGCTGAACAGCGGAAAAATGAATATTTCAGGAGAAAAATAAAATGAGTGATCTTCAAAAATATATAAA
>JAGXLR010000088.1 GCA_018334555.1 Desulfobacterales bacterium | reverse complement strand
TCGCTTTTTCTCAGGGAGACTATTCAAAGCCTCCCCAAAAACGGGAACATTAAGACGCCTATCATTATATAAGTTTTTATTCCCCATAGGTTTAAAGGGCTGCGCGGAAGAACGGGAAGGGGGGGGTGAAATAATATTAACCAAATATCGCAAAGCTATCTGGGCCTTAGAAGAAATAAATGTATGAGGTTTAAAAGAGACCATCTTGGCCTCCATTTTATTATTTGCGGTATAAGGCAAGAAAAAAGGGTTTAAAAACTAAAAAAGCCGGACTTCCATATGGAAATGGCAGTCCGGCTATCTTGATCAGACCCGTGACTTTCCGTCCTATTCTTACGAATAGTTTGGCTTTTACATAATTTATAATACTGGGAAAAATTCTCTTGTCAAGCAAAAAATGGTTTGCGTATTTTACTCAAAAAAACGATTGATGCCATTGAGGCATTTTTACAGAAAGCAACTCAAAAAGATGTACGTATTGTCCTTTTGAACGAGAGTTAAGCTTCTGAAATATAATATATTTTTAAGTTGCTTAAAGGGGCTGAATGCTTTCAGGGCGATCGGGCATTAAAACGCTTCAAAATTCTTGGGTGAAATGCTGCGGTTTCCGGACTCGATTTCCTTGATCAGGCTAACGATTTTGTCGTTTACCGGAACATGCACATTGAACTTCTTTGCTTTATCCGTAATATATCCGTTTAGATAGTCAATTTCCGTGGGCTTGTTTCGCTCCAAGGATTGCAGGCTGGATGACTTCAACCGGCGGTATTTGAAACCGATCAGGCGAATCATCAGGTGCCGCCGGAATTGGGGCCAAGTCCCGGAGCCGGCCATAAACCGGTAATAGTTCATCCGCCCGCCTATGGTTTCTACATGTAGATCCATAGCAGCTGCCACAGCCATGGCCTCCCGCATGATCTCGATAAAAATATTTCGGATTTTCCGGTTCGCTAGCATCTGGCCCATATAAAGCCCGCAGATGGCGCCTAACGAGGTTATGCAGGAATTGACAATCAGCTTAGCGTAAAGGCTGCCCAGAATATTTTCTGAAATATTACAGGGTACCACATGGCCAAGGATTTCTTTTATATTTTGAAGCCTGGGTTCCTCTCGGGAATCCAGCGTGCCGATGACAAAATCGCCGCCTGAGGTCATTTCCAATTCCCCTGGCGAATCCATGGTGCCGCCCCAGCCTACGACGCAGCCGATCACTCGGCCGTGGCCGACCACTTCTCCAAGGGTTTCCTCACAAATACCGTTCTGTAGAGAAACCAAAAGGGTATCCGGGGAAAGCAAGGGTAAAAGCGCCCGGGCGGCCGGCACCAAATCCGTGGCCTTGGTGGCCAGGAGAATTAAATCCCTATCTGCCTTCATATTCTTAATTTCTGCAACGGCGGGCATCGGCACCCAATGCTCGCCACAAAATCCTCGGATATGCAAGCCGGTTTTGTTGATCCGGCGAGCAAGATCCTCGTATTTACATACAATTTCCACATCATAGCCGGCCTGCTGGATTCGGGCGGCTGTGATCCCGCCGATGGCGCCGGCGCCGATTACTCCGATGCGCGGATGCGTCCAGGACATGTGTGGCCTCCTTTTTTCATTTATGGCAGGGTTGCAAAAAATAGTGGACAAGGTGGAAGTATGGCGATTTATCCACCAAATGCCGGGATCGGTTAACGAGTAAAATATAAACGAAGCGCTAGGCTAGGAACTTACCTTTTACATTAGAATATATACCAAAATCGGCCATGTATGTAAATCCTTGTTGCGCTTCCGTTCCTCGGAATCTCACGTACAGCTTCTGACCTAATTGGGTTAAGAAAAATCAAAAGCTTCTTGCCTCAGTGCCTTAGTGCCTTTACCTCGTAACAAGAGTTACTGTTAAACTCGGTCCCGGGCCTCGGCCCGGGGGGAATACTTTCTGCAAAAATGGCGCGCCAGCGCAATAAACCGGTTTTTACTGGACTGTCAGTGGCAGCGATAGCGGTTTTGAAGCCGGAGGTACAAAAAATCGATGGAAATATTATTCAGCATTGACATTAAGGGGTTAATTTGAAATATTTATATGGTTATGGGTAATAGGGAAGGAAATGGCTCAAGCCCAAAATCAGGGGCATCCAATTATAGGTGGCAGCAAGGCAGACGGGTTTAATGATTGACCACAAGACGGCTCGAAAAAAGGCAGGATGGCATCTTATTCAGGTAAAACGATGGAAAGGCGTGGGTAGGCAACCCCACGCCTTTTTTATGAGGAGTGGCGTATAAAAATGACTGTTGTATCCGATATAATCCCTCTCATGGATCAACTTGCGCCCCCTGTTTTGGCGGAAAGTTGGGATAATCCGGGGCTTCAGGTGGGAAGTCCAACCTGGCCAGTGAAAAAAATAATGCTTGCACTGGATGCCGCGCCGGGGGTTGTGAGTGATGCGTGCCAGCAGAATGCCGATTTGCTGATTACCCATCATCCGTTTATATTCAAGGCCATGAAACAGATTGATTACAGTACCCCCCTTGGCCAGATGATTGAAATGGCGATAAGCCACCATCTGTCTATTTTTTGCGCCCATACCAACCTGGATTGGGCCGAGGGCGGATTGAACGATGCGTTTGCCGAGATCATCGGCCTGAAGAATGTATCCGTTCTCGAACCCCTTCCTGATTTTGAGGGAAAATGCGGTCTGGGCCGGATCGGAGAGCTTGACACGCCCATTGATCTGGCCGGCCTGGCCAGAAACATCAAGACTTCCCTGGGTATTCAGTCGCTTCGGGTGGCCGGGCCGCTTGATATAACCGCCAAGCGTATCGCGGTTTGTACCGGCAGCGGATCCGGACTGCTTGAATCGTTTTTTGCCAGTAATGCCCATGTCTTCGTAAGCGGTGATCTGCGCTATCATGAGGCAAGGGATGCCGAACTTTATCGACGCGGCCTGATCGATGTCGGCCATTTTGCATCCGAGCATATTGTCGTCGACTTGATCCAAAAAAGTCTGAGCCGTCGATTGGGGGAGGCCGGTCATGATGTGTCGATCGTCATATCAGATAGGGAGAGTGAGCCTTTTATCAACCTTTAATCGAATCGGACCCCACTATTTTTGTGGCTGGTACAATGTTCTCAATTTTTTTAGGCATCGGTTTGAAAGTGGACATTAAACCTAAATCGAGCAACCCATAAATCGTTCGGAATCTTCTAGATGGATAGCCATACGTTAAAAGAACAAATCGAATTGCTTATCGACCTGCAGGAAAAGGAGATTGAGGCCAATCGGATTCAATCGGAGCTCGAGAAAATTCCCGGCCGTATAGAGGAGATGCAGGCCAGCCTGGAAGCGATCGAGAGCCGCCTCGAGGAGCGGAAGGCCGAACTGGAGGCCTCCAAGAAAGCCTATCGTGCCTATGAAGGGGATAGCCAGACCCAGCAGGCACGAATCCAGAAACGGCAATCCCAGCTTCGCTCTGTAAAAACAAATACGGAATACCGGTCGATTTTAAAAGAGATAGAAGACATCAAATCCGCTATTTCCGATATTGAAGATGGTATGCTTCAGTGCCTCGATGACATCGAGGCCGCTGAACAGCAAATTGCGGAACTCAATGGCGAGTACCGGCAGGAACAATCAAGCATATCCGAGAAGCAAAAAGAGCTTGAAGCCTATGCGGATGAGCAGCGCGGGGCATACGAGCGGTTGATGGCTGAACGTGAGGAGATCGTAAGCCATATTGATTCGGATATGATGAAAAAATATAATTTTGTCAAAAGCCAGACCGCTGGCATGAAGGCCATCGTGGCGGCGAGGGAGGGCATCTGTATGGGATGCAATATGAATATTCCGCCCCAGCTATACAATGAACTCCACCGCGGCGATGAGTTGAAATACTGTCCCCATTGCCATCGGATGCTTTATGTCTTATAATTAATTATCGGTTGACGGTGTCCAAACGATCGCTGGATACGATATCCGGAGGAAAGTCCGAACACCGGAGGGCAGGGTGCTCCATAACATGGAGTCACGGTAACGTGAAGGCTCGTGCCACAGAAACGATACCGCCCCGCACTCACTTTTGCTGTTAAATGTTGGACAGGGTCAAGCCGTTGACGGCAGAAGCGAGTGCGGGGTAAGGGTGCAACGGTGCGGTAAGAGCGCACCAGGTCCCCGGGCGACCGGGGATGCTCGGTAAACCCCACCCGGTGCAAGACCAAGTAGGGAAGCGTTCGAGGGTGGCCCGCCCAAAGCTTCCGGGTAGGTCGCAAGAGGCGACGGGCAACCGTTGTCCACAGATGAATGATCGTTGTCCGCTTCAGGCTAACCTGCTGCGGAAACAGAATTCGGCTTACGGACACCGTCAACCGATAATTTTTCTGTCAAGGATGCTAGAAAATGCTGCAAATAGAAGACCTTGTTGTTAAAATTGGTGACAAAACGATTCTGGATCGTATTAATATGGAAATCCCGGAGGGGGAAACGCACATTCTGTTCGGTCCGAACGGATCGGGCAAAACCTCCCTGATGATGACCATTATGGGATTTTCCGGATATACGGTGGCGGGCGGCAGAATCCTTTTCAAGGGCGAGGACATTACCCATATGCCGGTCCATGAACGGGCACGGATGGGTATCGGCGTTTCCTTTCAGCGGCCCCCGACGATCGCGGGTCTTAAAACCAAAGACATGGTGACCCTATGCAGCCGCGGTCGGGAGCTTGACATCGAAGAACTGGCGGATCGTGTGAATTTTACCCAATTTTTGGATCGGGACGTCAACCACAACTTTTCGGGCGGGGAAATCAAACGCTCCGAACTGCTGCAGCTGATGGCCCAACAGCCGGAACTCGTACTTCTTGATGAGCCGGAATCCGGCGTCGATCTGGAGAACATCGTTTTACTGGGGGATATCGTTAATATGCTGCTTGAAAGAGGGGTTAAGTGTCCCCGAAGCCTCACACCGAATCCCCATCGAAAAAGACGAACCAAATCCGCCCTGGTGATCACGCATACCGGCCATATTCTTGACTATATAACCGCGGATCGGGGTCAGGTCCTGCATAATGGGCACCTGTGTTGTGTGAAAAATGCCCGGGAAATCCTGAAATGGATACGGGAATACGGGTACGAGGAGTGTGTTCGATGCGAGATAGTGTAAACAAGGGAAAACCCGGGGACTTGGATTTAGAAAAATATAAACCGGTTTCCGGTTCGCATGACTATATTGAGGATTTGAGCCGGGTTGGAACAAACGAGTCCCAGCGGTGGTTAAACGTAGGTATTGATGTATCAGAGAACAACCGGGCGGCGACGTTTATCCAAAAAGACAACTCGGTGGTCTACTCTTGTGCCAAAACCGAAGGCCTTGAAATGATGTCCATCGGTGATGCGCTGAAAAAGCACGACTGGCTGGAAGGCTACATGTGGCAGCTTCTTTCGCCTGACAAGGACCAATTCACCTCCCGATCCAACCAGATGCCATATAACGGCTATTTTATTCATTCTGCGCCCGGAGCCAAAATCACCCGGCCGATCCAGTCGTGTCTGTATATGGCCGAAGAGGGATCCATCCAGAATATTCATAACATTATAATTGCCGAGGAAGACTCCGAAATGCACATCATCACCGGCTGTGCCTCCGCCCACCATGGTATGTCCGGTTTGCATCTCGGGGTGTCTGAATTCTATGTAAAAAAAGGGGCGGTGGTCCACTTTACGATGATCCACGACTGGGGGGAGAAGGCTGATGTGCGGCCGCGCACGGCGGTTCATGTTGAAGAAGGCGGGGTTATCGTATCCAACTACATCTCCCTGCATCCGGTCGGCTCGCTTGAGATGTATCCTAAGACAATTCTAGACGGGGAGGGGGCTGTCGCCCGTTTTAACAGTATACTGGTCGCCACCAATGACAGTTGGCTGGATGTGGGATCTCGTGTGCTGCTAAACGAACCGGGAACACGGGCTGAAATTATATCCCGCGGCATCACTGCCGGCGGTACGATTATCGCAAGAGGGGAGATGGTCGGCAAGGTTGCCGGCTGTAAGGGGCATCTGGAGTGCAAGGGGCTGATTTTAAATGAAGGTTTGATGCATGCGATTCCGGAGCTTAAGGGGTATGTGCCCGGCGTGGATATGTCCCATGAAGCGGCCGTCGGAAAAATCGACCAACGGGAAATCGAATATCTGATGGCCCGGGGGCTGGACGAAGATGAAGCGGTATCGACGATTGTTCGTGGATTTTTAAGCGTTAATATTGAAGGGTTGCCCCCGGCGCTCGCTGCAGAGATCGACAGGGCGGTGACCGAAACCCAGGAAGACATGATGTAGGCGAAAGATGAAGGCCGACAATGAAAAAACAGAAATATGCGATATATCCTTTGCGGAAAAGGTTCGTTTCTATTCCCACGAATATCTGAAATGCTTTCAGTACCTCGTCAAATATGAATCCCCGCAGAATATTTTCACCAAAAGTTTTTTTTCCAAGCTGATCACGACCTCGCACCTGCTCGAGGACTTCCTGGATTTCCATGGAGCCAAAAACAACTCCGACTGGTATTTTTACCGGGAGCTTACCGCTGCCGTACGGCATCTCGCCCTTGGCGGGTATTCCCAAAGGCACGTGGCCAACCGGTTGGTTTTTTATGATATCGACGGCAAGGAGGAGTTTCGCAAACACGGGGAATTCGTGCTTGAGTTTTTGACCAGTGCATTGATGAAGCTGGCCCCGGTGATTATCAACGAGGCGGCCCGGTTAAGGATCCCATTGCCGGAAACCGCGTATACGGCTGAAGATTTTCCCGGTGTAACGACCAGTGAAGTGCTGGAATACAATTTTGAGGATGAGGAGAAGGATCTGCAGAGAAAACATCTGGTCTGGGTGGCCAATGAGTTTCTTTCAATAGCCGATGATTTCGACTCCTATGAGTTCTATGAGGCCTATGACCAGGATGAGCTAAAGACGCTGGTGCCCAGCCGGGTCAATGAAGTGGAGATTCGCCGGTTCGAGATGCTGGTCCATAACCTCCAGTCCGCCTTTGACACCTATGTGATTCACGGCGGCTATCGCTACGGCAACCGCCGGTTAAAACAGCTTCGCGCCTATTTCTCGATTATTTTCCATCTGCTCCAGATTATGGGGCGGCTGCTCCACTTTTACGAACGCCACCTCATCGAGGTGGGCTACAAGCAGGCCTATAAAACTGCCCGTGAAAATCTGAGCGAGATGGTCGATCCGGACATTTTGCTGGATTGCACCATTAATTACGGTCTTTATTACGTCAATCATTATTTTTCCTCCGGCAACGCGGTGGCCCGGAAGATTTTGCAGCAAAACGTCGAACGCAGTTCGATTACTGTGAATATCCCTCAGGATCTGGGCTTCCATGCCCGCCCGAGCCTTTTGGTGACAAAGATTGTGCAGAATTACGGCGGACAGGTTGAGCTGATCGTAAACAGCGACCGCTTTGATGCCAGCAGTGTTCTGGATATCCAGTGGGCCGGCGGTAAAATTCAAAAAGAAAACATCAAGCAGGTGACGTTTGAAGGCGACGCCCGGGCTCTTAGTGACATCGAGATGCTTGCCAGCGTTAATTATGGTGAAGACCGGATGGGTAAAGGCATCCCGCTTCCCAAAAGCTTGCAATATTTGAGATAAGAGGCCGGGGGCCATGGGACAGGCTGTGGGAATTATTGTTGCCGGCGGCCAAGGGGTTCGCATGGATGCGGGCATGCGAAAACAGTACCTGATGTTAGACGGCCGGCCGATACTCGGATGGACCCTTCACGCCATCGCCGCCTCTCCAGAAATCCACAGCATCTATCTGGTGGTTCCGGAAGCTGACTTTAATTATTGCCGGGAAGCCGTAATCGCTCCTTTTGATATGAACAAGGCGGTTGTGCTCGTTGCCGGCGGCAAGTCCCGGCAGCAATCGGTTTATAACGGGCTTTTTGCGGTCAATTCGGATGAGGGGACTGCAGTTATTCATGACGGGGTGCGTCCTTTTGTCAAGTGCGAGCATATTCGCGATTGCATCCAATGGGCTGAAAAGGAGAGGGGCTGTATTTTGGGGGTGCCGGCAACTGACACCATAAAGCAGGTCGCCGGGTCCCAACATGTGGCCCATACCCTTGACAGGGAGTCCCTATGGCTGGCTCAAACCCCCCAGGCGTTTGAATTGGGATACATCCGCAGGGCCCACGAGTACGCAAAAAAAACTGATTTTCTGAGCACCGATGACGCCTCCATCATCGAACATTACGGAGGCCGCGTACGGATTATTCATGGCAGCCCATGGAATATCAAGATTACAACGCCTGAAGACCTGAAGCTGGCGGAGTTGATGATGGCGGGGGGCGTTGTACCTAATACCTGACATACATTACCCAATAGCTAATCTTTTCTAAGTAACTTAACGGTATTAGGTGTTAGGTATTAGGTTAAAAAAATCAAAAGTTTAGTGCCCTAGTGCCTTTATCTCGTAACAGAAGTTACTTTTAAACTCGGTCCCGGGCCTCGACCCGGGGGGAATACTTCCAAGGAGGAACTATGCAGGATTTGATGACCGTACTCAAGGAAAGACGCAGCATTCGAAACTATGAGGACAAAGATGTCGCCGATGATAAGCTGCAAACCATCCTGGAGGCTGTTCAGTGGAGCCCTTCGTGGGCCAATACCCAGTGCTGGGAAGTCGTTGTGATAAAAGATGATGCGGTTAAGGAAAAAGTCCTGGAAGCCGTTCCCAGTGCCAATCCGGCCTCGAAATCGATCACCCGGGCGCCGGTATTGCTGGCCTTGTGTGCCAAATTGGGGACTTCCGGATATTTCAAGGAGCAGGTGACGACCAAATTTGGCGACTGGTATATGTTCGACCTGGGCATCGCCAGCCAAAGTATCTGCCTGGCGGCACATGCCGTCGGGCTTGGCACGGTGATTGTCGGCTTGTTTGATCATGATAAGGCAAAAGCGGCCATCAATGTGCCCGAGGGCTATGAACTGGTGGCATTGATCCCCGTAGGGTATCCATCCAAGGTGCCGTCCGCCCCCAAGCGGAAGGCGCCGGAGGCGTTTACGCACAAGGATACATTTTAAAGGACTCTCAAAACATCGAAGCACCTAACTTTTGACGACGAAAACCGAAAAAAATAAGCCCCGTTCGGAGCTGATCGAGGAAATTGCCCGTCTGCGTCAGCGTGTCGATGAGCTTCAGGCCATCGCCCGGGATCGCGAATCAGCGGAGAAAGCGCTTAAAGAAAGCGAGAAGCGCTACCGCAGTGTTTTTGAGAACACCGGAACGGCTACCATCATCATTGAGGAGGATATGGGCATATCCATGGTCAACGCCAAATTCGAATCACTGACCGGATACGCCAAAAAAGAAATTGAAGGCCACATGAAATGGACAGAGTTCGTGGTTGAGGAAGATTTGGAGCGGATGAAGGCATACCATCTCAAGCGCCGCGAAAACAGCCGCTCAGCCCCCACGGAATATGAATGCCGGGTTTTTAACCGTTTCGGTGAGGTCAAGGACATGTTCCTCCGGATCGACATGATTGCCGGCAGTCGTTCGAGTGTCGCCTCATTCATGGATATTACGGCCTTCAAGCAGACCGAGGCCGCGCTGATCGAAAGCGAGCGCAAGCTCTCCAAATTGATGGGCAATCTGCCGGGCATGGCCTATAGGTGCCGCAATGACAAATATCGTACCATGAAATTTGTCAGTGCCGGCTGTAAGTGGCTGACCGGCTATCCCCCCTATGAGCTGATCGACAATTCAAATCGGACGTTTATTGATCTGGTGTATCCCGACGATCTGGCCCATGTGGAGGACCAGCTTCATGAAATGCAGGCGGCCGGCCGGCCGTTTCAGATGGAGTACCGGATTGTCGATGCATCGGGTAATATTAAATGGGTCTGGGAAGAGGGGGTCGGGATCGTCTCCGAGGATGGCGAGCTTCGGGAGGTGGAGGGGTTTATTTCAGATATTACCGAGCACAAACTTGAAGAGCAGCAGCTGCGAAAGGAGAATATAAAGTTAAAGTCTTTTATTAAGGAAAGATATAAATTTGGTGATATTATAGGTAAAAATGCTTCTATGCAGGATGTCTATGAGCGGGTGTCAAAGGCGGCGGCAACCAATGCCAATGTCATTATCTACGGTGAATCCGGCACCGGCAAGGAGTTGGTAGCCCGTGAAATCCATCGCATGGGGGATCATCCGGATAAGCCCTTTGTCCCGGTCAACTGTAGCGCGATTCCGGAAAACTTGTTCGAAAGCGAATTTTTCGGCTACAAAAAGGGCGCCTTTACCGGCGCGGTAAAGGATAAGCCGGGCTATTTCGACCTGGCCAATGGCGGCACCCTTTTCTTGGATGAACTCGGAGAGATCGGCCTGGCCGCCCAGGTGAAACTGCTCAGGGTCATCGAGGGCGGCGGATACACGCCGGTAGGCGGCAGCGAGGTCCGCTATGCCAATGTACGGATCGTTGCCGCAACCAACCGGGATTTAAAGGAGGAGGTTAAGCACGGCCGCATGCGGGAGGATTTTTTTTACCGGATTCATATCATCCCGATTACCCTGCCGCCCCTTCGGGAAAGGAAGGATGATCTCCCTTTGCTTATCGAGCATTTTCTGGGCCTTTACAGCGAAAAAGGCAATGTTCCCTTTCTTAACGGCAAAATTCTCGGTCAACTCTACAATTATGACTGGCCCGGCAATGTCAGGGAGCTTCAAAACGTGCTTCAACGGTTTATCACGTTGAAAACGCTTGATTTTATGACCTCCTCTGTTGCCGAGACGGAAATGCAGGAAGAGCCCTCCGGGCCGGTTAAGCCCGCTGAAGACGACCAATCGGTCGAGTCTTTGAACGACGCGGTGGCGCGTTTTGAAAAAAATATTATTTTGAAACGGCTTGAAGCCAACCATTGGCACAAATCCAACACGGCTGAACAACTCGGTGTAAACCGAAAGACCCTGTTCCGGAAAATGAAATATTATGGTATTTATTAGCCCCGAAATGTCCCATTTATGCCCCAAAATCTATTTAATTGAATAATTACAAAAAGTTAAATAACAACAACTAAGACCACTTGGTCAAATCTGACCCAAAATCTCACCACTGGCCACGCCACTTCCCCCGCTCCCCCCTCTTTTTAATCAAAAAAACCGCCCCCCGTTCATTTTTGAATCCGAATAATTGCTTGATTTTACACAACTAAAATTAAACATGGCACCGGATGCCCGGATGGGTGGCCTTTATGGCATATTAATTGCAATATTTTATACTTAAAACGGGCAATCGCATCAAATACGATTTATCGTGAATATAATTTAAGCGATAGCAATACGGAGGCTATATATATGTTTTTTTCTAAATTGTCATTTCTCAATCTGGGACGGAACGGGAAAAAGCCGGACACGCTGCCGGTTGATTTTGGGGCGATGTACTATCTGTATCCTTCGGAAAACCAATATTCCGGGTTTGAAACCATCAGCCAGGTCGAAAAAATTGTTGAACGGGTGAGATCCTATTTTCAGAAGAAGGCGAATGAGGATTTAAAGTACTATAAAACCAATTTTCTCTACTGATGCGGGGTTATTCATTAACTGACGGGTTATAACCTCCATTCACCTCAACAGGCGCCCGAAGACTCGGAAGCACCGATTCTTTCGGGCGCCTGCTTTTTTAATGCCACCCAATCCCGATTTTTCAATCTCCCCCTTCTGCCACCGACAATTCATTATAGATATCATTGATTATCAAACGCGATATTTCAGCCATCGCCCGGCTCATCGCCGCAACAAAACCGGCGGGGGTATTTTCAGTACAGGTTTTATTGACTTTATAGGTCTTCTGAAAACAGATCTGTTCAGCAATATCCATATCACCGCCGGTTTCCATCAATGCCATCGAAACCGCGGCCACCGCTTTCCATGGGTTCGGTTGGTCGTTTTCATAGAAAGCCTCCAAATTGCCGACCAGCCGATGCGTGGCAGCCTCCCCGGAATTGAAAAAAACGGCGTTGACGATATCTGCATGCCGAAGATCCCTGACCAAAAATTTCGGCACCATCCTATCCGGCGCAGTGATCCACTGATGGTAGGGGTATCTGGAGGCTAAATAGCGGCCGTCCTGATAGACGATCCGTTGCGAGCGATACAGATCGGACGGTTGAAACGGATCCACCCGGATGACATAGGGCAGAGGTGTTTTATCCAGGGAGATTTTCGGCGATGGGTAATCGAGTTGGTAATATTTGACCGGCTGTGACGGAGGATGGCTGCCGATACAGCCGATGACAGACAACAGTAAAATGATTAGTCCGTAAACGGCGGTCCCATGGGCTATGCGTCTCATAACTGATCCTTTTATTGACCAACCGCCTTTGCGGGTGGCGGCGGTTGGCTGAATATTAGCTTTGACGGCTGGTTGGTCAGCTCCTCGATTAACCGGTTCAGGTTGATGCTCATCGATTCCAGATGCTGCAGGGAAAGGTTGAGGTGCTGTTGAAACCGTGTGATCTGCCGGTTGGTATTATCGATGAGGGTTGAGCCGGATTCGATCATTTCGGCCGCATCATTTAACGCATCCTGAAATTTTTCAATCGACTGTTCAATATCCTTATTATATGAGGCGATGCCCCGGCTTGCCCGGTCAACCGAATGGTTCGTCTTATCGATCAGTTGATTCATATTAAGCGAGGCCTGCCTGAGGTTCTCCCGGATGGGCGCCCATTTTTCCGGGGCGATCAATTCCTCTGCGGCGGCGAGCGTCTTCTGGATTCTCAATGAGACCTTTTTGACCTGCGCGTCGGAGAGAGTCTGATTGACATTTGCGAGCGTGGTCGAGACCTCGGCTGCGATTTGACTGAAGTTAACCTTTTTGATCTCATCCATGATATCATAAAGATCGGTCATAAGCTGCTTCATTTCAGAAGGCTTGGTGGCAATAACGGGATGCTTGGGCTCAAATTTCAAGTCAGGCAGGCAAAGGGTCTCATCCTTTGGGATGCGTTCGAGCTCCACGAATTTGATGCCGGTTATGCCCACCGATTTTATTTGGGCAACCAGGTTTTCTCTGTCCTTTAACGGCTCGCGAAGGTTGAGCACGATCTGGACCAGCCTGCCGTCGGGCGCGACACGGATATTATCCACCCGTCCGATATCCACGCCCCGGTATTTTACCGAAGAGTCTTTTTTCAACCCCTGGATCGATTCATCGAAAAAGGCCACGTATTTACGGCCTTCCTGAAAATATTGGACCATTCCCAGCCATAGAATAAAAACCACGATTCT
>JAGXLR010000003.1 GCA_018334555.1 Desulfobacterales bacterium | reverse complement strand
TGCCGTATTGCCGGCCTTATTGCTCACCTGCAGCGTGCAGGTTTGCTGCTCCATTTCCACCAGTTGAAGAAACGTCTCCAGGGAAACATTATGGAGATTCCCGCCCGCCGATTTTTTACGCAGTATTTTATTGACTTCTCCGGCCAAAATATCGGAGGAAAACGGCTTCGTCAGATACCCGGCGGCCCCGCTTCGAAATACCACATCCTTCGTTTTGGGCCGGTCATAGGCAGTAACAATAATCACCGGAATATCCGGGTAGGCTGACAGAATCCGCGATAATAGATCAAATCCGTCCATACCCGGCATGCGAAGGTCGGAGACGACCACCATGATGTGTTCCTGCTTAAGTATGGCCAGGGCGCTGTCGCCGCTATCCGCCGTCCTTATTGTAAAATCTTTCGCATAGCTCGCCAGCTCTTTTTGCATCAGGCTCAGCCATGACTGGTCGTCATCAACAATTAATACTTTCGGCACCATCTATATATTTTCCCTCCCGGCAAGATCGCTTTTTCTCTAGATTTCCACATTGAATGTATAGATCTCATCGATATATTCTTTATGCCAGGATGCCAAATACTTGCGAAAACTCCCGGCGATACCCAGCTCTGATACGATTTCCCTGACGCATTCGACCACCCCGTTAACCAGTTGGGATTGTGGGGCGTTTCCGGTAAAATACAGCTGGCCGTTCAAATACTTAAAATCGCCGGCAAACGGATCGAGAAAGTCATATTCATCCACTTTATCCATGAATTTTCGATTCAGCATGGTCTCAAAGTCCGTGCGGATTTTTTTATTCGCCCGAACCACCTTCTCCAGTAAGGAAAGAAGATTTTGAAGCATCAAAATTACCCGCTGCTGATCTGCTTTGGCCTCCGGGGATTTCTGCTCAGCCGGCGCCTTCTCAGGCTTTCTCCGGGGGGCTCTTTCAGGCTTTTTTTCAGCAGCAGGCGATGGTGATGCTGCCGCCTTGTTGGTGGATGCCGTACTGGCCAGATCGGTTTTCCAGACATTGAATAGGCCGCTGGACTCCCGGCACCTTCGGATGAGATCGTCCCGATATTCCCGGCTTCTATCCACATCGCTCTTTCCCTGCGCCGAGGATCCGCCGATGACCTCCCCATTATAAAAAAATAGCAGCCCGCCCCCTAAATTGTCGTTTAGCTGCACGTCGATATAGCCGGTGAGCTTTTCATTCTCCATCTTCTTTATCAGCCCTTCCAGATCTGTAAACTCTGAGCTCAGGTCACTGTACAGGGCGTTGGAGCTCGTCAGACGCGCCCAGTAATAGAGCCGATCCGGCTGAATCTGATATACGGATACCGAACAGTTGCTTTCCGAGGCCGCCTTGATAATCCGATCGATAGCGGCTTGACCGGTTACTTGGCTCCGCTTGTCCTTGTAGGACCCGTTCAATATATTTTCATCGTCAAAAAAAACGACCGCCTCCACTGTGGGGGCCTTAAAATAAACGCCGCCGCTTTCAAGCGCCCCCTGGTAATGCTCCAGCAGTTTATCAATCTTCAGGTAATAGCTGTTCAGATTTTCTATAACCGGCTTCTCCTTTGGGATAATGATCATCTCATTTGGACTCCTGTAATCATAATATCACATTAAATGGGTATAGACAAAACAAGCAATGCGGGATCATTTTTCCGCATTGCTTGTAGAATCATTTTTCCAGCTTTCAAAAAAGCCTATCGACGACGCCTCAACCGCTCAATGGAGAATCTGAGGCTATCCTGCATCCGGGAGATCGCATCTGCCAGGTTACCAATTTCGTCCTTGGATTTAACCTCGATTTCGGCCTCGAGATCCCCGACACTGATCCGGTCCGCAGCCTCCGTCAGATACTGGATATTTCTGGTGATCCGGTACCCATAGATGGTGATGCACAGGCCGATAATTATAATAGCGCCGATAAGAATCCCGAAGTTGATGTTCCGGGTATTCATGGCCATCTGATCGGCGGATTCTTCCAGACTCTCCGTCTTCTGGGTAAACTCGTCAATGTAGGCCGTACTCATCGAGAAAAACGGTTTGCCTTTGATCTCGATCGGCGCCACGGCCATATACTTCTGCCTGATTTTTCCATCCGGATCTTTCCAGCTATAGAATCCCTGGGTTTCTTTCATACCCTGGGCGCCGGTAAGGACCTCGTAGAATTTGTCGAAGTGCGGCCCCAAAGCTTTTCGGATCATCTCGATATCATCAATGCCAACGATGTTCGGGTTGGGATGTGCCCAGATGGTCCAGCTCTGACCCGTTTCCGGTTCGGGCTGCTGAATCAGGCAGGTATATCCTGTTTCACCGACGCTTTGAACGGCAATACCGGCAAATTCCGGAGCATAATTGAAATCGTCGCGCTCCAGATTCGGATGTGCCCGCAGATAGATTTCGCATTGCAGCGCCACGTCCCGGGCCTTCTGCATCAGCTTTTCTTTACCCTCTTCAAGCACCAGGTCGGTACTCTTGGAGGTAATACTGGACGCCAGTTTATTCAGTTGCTGCTGGGAGAAAAATCCCGTGATAGCAATCAATAAAATCGGAATCACCAGGAACAGGAACATCATCTTGCCCCGTAATCCCAAAAATCCGGAGGGACGAGCGGCTACCGACTCAGCGCGAGGGGTCTCCTCACGCGGTGGCGCGCTCGGCGTCTCTTCGGCAGGCTCCCTTGAAGGCTCTTCAGCAGCCTCCGTTCCGGCGCCGCCTTCAAAAGGTTTTGAAGCCGCGGCTTCCCGCTCCTGCTCTTCGATGAGTTTTGACAGATTGGTCACATGACCACATTCACTGCATCTGACCCGGATATTCTTCCCTCTGTACTTTTCAATCTTATCAGGGTCAAGATGGTAGACCTTACCACATTCCTCACAAATAACCGTCATGACTCGCCCTCCTTATCAAAATTGGCAACTTTACTATGATTAACGCTTAAAATTCTCCATTTAGAATCCAAAAGGGCTAAAATTACCCCGGATGCATTTCAGGTCTCGATTTCCCTGAGCTTTTTAACCATGGATTGTTGAAAGGCCACTTTTCTCTCTTCACGGATTATCTGACGAGCCAACTGGTCAACTAACTCAGCCGCCCGATGAGCAGGGAATTTTGACGGATCTTCGCCCATATCATTTATTTCATCTTCGATCACCACGTCAGCAATCGGCCCCATTGCCCGGGAAAGTTCGTTTGAAAGCACAGTGAAAAAATCCCGACCCACCGTCGGCATCGCGTCCCTTGCGACCTCAATGAGATGGAGTTTGTGCAGTTTGTTCAGCACACTCCTCAGGTGCTTCATATTGACATTCAACGAGCGGGCCACCTGAGCAAGATTCTTGGTTCCATCCAATTCCATCAGGACCTGCAGCATTTCACTGTCCAATGAGACTTCACCCAGATCCGCCCGAACGGTCCGCTTCATTACAAGCCTGGAAATATCTCCTGAAAATTCTGCCATGTGTATCCGCCTCCGAATGCATATGATAGTGTCTGAACGAAAACCGTCTTTTTCGCCGATATCTGTGTCAGGCTCAAATTTTAATCCTCAAAATACTTCGCGTATATCTGCGGTTAAGATTTTCGCCTTCCTTGATCTTGACAAAAAATCCAGGTTTTCGTTCAGACACTATGACAGCAATCATTTAAAATTATAATTCTCCATTGCCATCCCGAAGATCGACTTCTGGCAAGACTTGTCGCCTTTGGCGGATGGCAACCCAATCAGGCGCCCATATTCTTAATTAGCTGGCGCATAATCCGGAATTCCTCCTGAAGCGTTTTTTTCACTTCAGAGAGGATATAATCCGCCATCTCCCGGGACTCCGGCGACAAATTGGGCGGCGGTTGGCCGATCTGCCCGGCAGCCGCCGGCTCTTCGGCCTCTAAAACAGGTTCGGAAGTCGCCGGGACCTCTTTCCTGGCAAGTACGCGTTGCTTGAACTTCTTATATTTTTTAACCTCTCCGGCAATTATTTTTTTCTTTTCGGCCTCGCCCATTTCCGAAGAAAGGAGCGCTTTTTCAAATTTTTTATATACTGATGTGACCAGCTTGATGGCATCCGGATGCGCCTTGGCTTTCTTGGCCTTGATATATTTGCCCAGGGATTCATGAAGCTTTAGGAACAGGAGAAGTATCCGGTCATCCTCGTACTGGGCCTTTAATCGTCTAACCTCCTGCAAAAACGCCTTCATGGTTTCATCGTTAATCTCCCAGTCGATTGAGAAGACCAAGGCTTTTAAATTATCAATCGGTGTGGCCTCACCTGACCTGGCTTGTGTTGAGGCGGTATCTTCTGCATGGGAGGCCTTTGCATCCGAGGCACGGCTCGATGGCGTATCAGAAGTATCGGCCTCCGAAACTTCCTCCGGCCCTTCCCCTCCGAACAACTCATCTAATCGGCTGGATACTTCCTCATTGAGGTTGTCATCTTCATCTTTGGGACCCAATGGTTAACCCTCCTGTCGGTAGTTATTCGAGTTTTTTTCTTAACGACGTCACGGTCAGAGCAATGATTTTCTTCATCGTAGCCGCCACATTGTCGCCTTTTACCGCACTTGCCTCGAAATACGGCGCCTTCAAACGATTGTTCAGATCCTTCTCTAGCGTGTCCACGGATAGAATCGGAATCCCCTCTTCCTCCAGATCCCGTTTGTTATATTGTATCACCAGGGGTATATTGAAAATGTTTTTATTGAATGTCTCCAGATTCTCTTTGAGATTCTGCAAAGACCGGATATTCATTTCCCGCCTCAAATCCATCGAGTCCGCGACAAAAACCAAACCGTCCACGCCTCTTAATACCAGCCGCCGCGTGGCGTTGTATTTAACCTGACCCGGCACTGTGTATAACTGGACTTTTATGCTGTGGCCTTTTATTTCTCCGATATCAAAGGGCAAAAAATCAAAAAAAAGCGTTCGGTCGCCATAGGTTTTGACGGTGACCATTTCATTTTGGATGCGTTTTTTGAAATGCTGATTGATATACTCAAGATTCGTTGTTTTCCCGCCTCGGCCTGGACCGTAATAGACGATTTTGACCTGAACCTCCTTCTTCTTCGGATTTATTAACGCCAAATCGCTTTCCTCCAGAAATAATAAGTTAACAGTTGTGAAAAACTCTCCCGGTTTCTCGGCGGTATGCTAACAACAGCCGGCGCTGCCTTCCATGTGACAATTGGACGGATCGCATTAACAGCTTCAGATTAAAGCAATTTTTGAATTCGCTTGATGGCCTCGGCGACTTTAAGCCTTAAAAATCCAAGAGACACATCTTTATTGAAAATGGTCAGTAACAATAAATCTTCAACGACCTTACTGAAATGGATACTCTCTTCTTCACCCTTATGAAAAAGCAACGAGAATTCCTGCTCCCCGATTATATTGGCCATCGCACTGACAGCCCCGTAGTTACCGGCAGCCAGAGCGGCCAGCGAAAACACATCGTGACCCTTATCCCCGCTGTCCAGATTAACAATGACATTGCCGGCCAGATCCATCAAGATAACACTCTGAACGCCCATATCGATCAGTTCCTCCTGGAGGATGTTCTCGATCGATTCAATCTGCTGCTTATCAAACTCAATCGTAAAATCCATCTATATTCACCTCTTAAAATATCAATTTCCCCCGTGCTTCAAGGGTCGGTTACCATTGTCCGGGTTATAATTCGGGAGCCGCATTAAAACCCAATCTGCCATCGCTGGCTTCGTAAAAAACGGTTTATACCGTCGCCTCGGCATTTTTGCAGAAAGCCAAATCCCCGTCCTGCGCTTGCGGCCCCATAAATCCCGTGTACGGCTGGCTGCGCTGTATACCTCGGGATTTGCGCGGCTTGGTATTGAACTTTTTACTTGGCCAGCCCAAAATCGACTTTTTCCGAGACTGTCATAGTTAATTAGCGTAAAGATCCCCCCGAATCAAATAAAAAAATGCCAAATAAGCCGGTTTTATTTGAAAAACCTATGCCCCGACAAGGAGATTGATCGCTGAATTCTATTACCACCCAGTTTTCACATTATAATTCTTTTTTTTAATACCATAAACATTGCGCTGTATGCAAGGAGTAATCTTCTACTTATGAACAGCCATATCGCTATGGGGGCAGCGTAAAAATAGTTCGCCCCTTTGCTTTTCCCAGCCCAAAACGGCAAATGAATCCGCCCGTCTGTCCTTTCAATGCCTTTCAATGCCCTGTTTGGAAAAATACCAATCCACCAGCCTTTCCGCAAGGCCGGTGTATTGTTCGACCCTTAATCGATGCAAGCGTTGCTTGACCTCTGTCGGCACGTTTTCCAAGGAATCGATAAACTTTTCGATATCCGCCTGGTTTACGGAGCGCCCCCGCGTCAATTTTTTCAGCTTTTCATAGGGATCCGCCTCTTTATACGCCCGCATGACGGTCTGCAACGCCTCGGCAAGAATCTCCGGGTTGGCATCGATATCCTTTTCCAACGCCGACGGATCGACGCCTATCTTATCCAGGCCCTTCAGCGTGCTTTTGAACCCGATCAGCAGATAGCCGAAGGCTGTCCCCAGATTGCGCATTACGGTACTGTCAGTAAGATCCCGCTGAAATCTGGAGTTCAAAAGCTTGACCGCCATATGCTCCATAAGCGATATGGCCATCCCCATGTTGCCTTCACTGTTTTCAAAGTCAATGGGGTTGACCTTATGCGGCATCGTCGAGGATCCGATCTCCGCCTCCACGGATTTCTGCTTGAAATAGCCAAGCGAGATATACCCCCACATATCCCGGTTCAGGTCAATCAGGATGGACGCGATACGGACGAGAATATGCAGAATTTCGGAGATATAGCTGTTTGGGTTGATCTGGGTGGTCAAAAGAATCGGCGTAACCCCGAGATATTGGGAGATAAAATCCTGGGAGGCGGAAATCCAGTCGATTTCGGGAAAGGCTATTTGATGGGCACAAAAATTCCCGCTCGCACCGTTCATTTTGGCCTGGATATAGGCAATGCGAAGATTGCTGTTCTCAAGCCGCAGCCGCCAGGCGAAGTTGGCCATCTCTTTTCCGACAGTCGTCGGCGTCGCCGGCTGGCCATGGGTCCTTGAAATCATCGGCGTCGCCTTGTGCGTCTCCGCCAGCGCTTCGAGCCTCTGAAAGATCTTCGCCAATTCATCGAGCAGGTACTGCCGTCCGGCCTTAATCATCAAGGCATAGGCGGCATTGTTGATATCATCGGACGTGCAGGCGAAATGGACCCATTCTTTCAAATCGGCGAGCCCGAGCTCGAAGAGACGATCCTTGATATAGTATTCAACCGCCTTGACGTCGTGGTTGGTTATCTTTTCCGTTTCCTTGACGGCTTTTGCCGCCGCCACGTCAATATTTTCGGCTATGGCCCCGATTTTCTCCAGCGCCCCCCTATCCGCCGTATCCAGGTTCAATTCTTTGAGCAGAAACTTCAGCCACTGGATCTCTACGTATACGCGGTAGCGGATCAATCCGTATTCGGAGAAAATCTCGGTCAACTCTTCCGTATATTTTGAATATCGGCCGTCAAGGACCGAAATCGCCTGAATGCTTTCCATTAAAGTTTCCCTTCTAAGTAACTTAAAAATATATATTAATATTCCAGAAGCTTAGCTCTCTGTCATTCCGAGGAGCGAAAGCGACGAGGAATCTTGTTTGTTAAAGATTTCTCGCTACCGCTCGAAATGACAAAATTGGATGAATCGTCTTAGGGCCTTAGGGCCTTAGGGCCTTTACCTCGTAACAAAAGTTACTTTTAAGCTCGGTCCCGGGCGCGGCCCGGGGGGAACGCATATCTTCAATTTCGGTAGCAAAGGTATCATCTCGGTCCCGGGCGCGGCCCGGGGGGAACCCTTCTAAGTAACTTAATTTTTCACGAAGCCAACAGGGTTTAGGGCTAAGAAAAATTTTAAGCCGCCGTCTGGCGACCGTTCAGCTTCCTGCGCCCTCGCTCAGATGAACGCCATACCCCGCTTTAGGCTCCATATCGTCGATAAAGTTTGAAATCCCCCTGACTATCCCGTCACACACATCCGACTGATAATCCGAATCCGTCAGGCGGCGGCATTCCCGCTGGTTGCTGATAAAAGAGGTTTCAACCAGGATAGACGGCATTTGCGCCCCTAAGAGCACATAAAACGGCGCCTGCTTGACGCCCTTGTTATTGATTCTCGAATATTTTTCGGATAAGTGGCGGCACAATGACCCCTGCACGTAGGTCGCCAACCGGCTGGACTCATTAATTCTTGCGTTATTTAAGAGATCCTGGAGGATTGAATCCAGCTCACTGATATTTTTCCTGGATGTGGCATTTTCGCGGGCGGCTACGGCAATAGCCTCTTCATCGCTGGTGAGGTTCAAGAAATAGGTTTCAATGCCGAATGCGCGATGCGTCCTGGCCGCATTGGCATGCACCGAAATAAACAAATCCGCCTTTTCAGTATTGGCAATCGCCGTGCGCTCCTCCAAGGTCAGATATTCATCCTTCCGCCGGGTCAACAGGACCTCGCAGTCAGTATTCTGCCTTATGCTTTTCGCCAGCTTCTTTGAAATCGATAGCACCACATCTTTTTCATACACACCCCGGATATAGCCCGGGGCACCACAGTCTTTTCCGCCGTGGCCCGGATCAATGACGATCAGGTCAACCTCCAGGCCCAAAGACTTGACGAGCGAATCTTCGAGTACCGTTTTCGAGGCGGCAGCCGGTGCTTCCGTCTCTCCCCTGACATCAATAACAATTCGAAAGGGGTTTTTAAGCGAAAATATATTGTAATCCTTAAAGGATTTGATATCGACCACAACCCGCACGACATCGTCTGTGTATTGGCCGGCCCGCGCGGTTCTGAGCAGACTGTCATTGATGGGTATCTTTTTCTCAACCTCCCCCAGACGGGTATTTTCGAGGTCAACGTAGAGCCGCTGATACGGTTTACGGATCGCGGGGTCTTTGTTCAACAGATTGTTCTGAAAGCTGGTTTCCTTGGTAGCGTCAATGACCACGCGGGTATATTCCGGGTTTGACCAGTATCGAATACCCGTGACCCTAGCCATTTTGGAATCTTTGGCCGTTTCGCCCCCATCCGCTTCAGGACGGCGCTTAGAGGTTTCTTTTGGCGCATTCGACGTGTTGATGGCCTCTTCAATGGCGTCAGAGAGTTGATCAATCCGCGTCATGGCCTTTTCCCGGTACTCACTTTCCGGATACTCGTCGATCAGCCGTTCATAAATATCAATGGCTTTTTTTCGGTCCTCCGGATTGTATGAATGCGCGTGGAGCTTTTCATAGAGACGTCCGCTCATAAACATCGCCGCCGGCGCCCAGGGGTTTTCGGGGTATTGCCGATAAACGGCGGCAAAGCGGTCAATACAGGCTTTCCAATAGCATCTGTATTTCTGCCGGTCTGAGTGATGGCGAAGGGCCTTGTAACGGGCCTCCGCCTTAAAATACGCCTTTTTGGCCGCCCCCCCGGAATCGGGTTCGACCGCCGGCAACCGGGCAAGGGCTTTTTTGCCCGATCCCGGTATTCGCTCTGCGGATAATCCGAGATAATCTGCGAAAAAATGGTTTCCGCGATACGTATATCTTCCGGCCGGTAGGAATGCTCATAAAGCTCCGCGTAAAGTTTCCCCTTCATGTATAAACCAGCAGCCGCCCAGGGTCCATGCGGATTGATCGAATGGACCCGTTCAAATTTGGCAATGCATTCCTTCCATCTGGAACGGTATTTCTGCCATGAGGGGTGCCCGCAAAGCTCGTGGTAGCAAGCCTCCCCTTTAAAATAGAGCTGTTTTGGCGAGTCGCCGCCGGCCGAATGCGAATGGCCGCAAGACAATAACAGGACAAGGATAAGAATATTGATAATGACTGAGGGTCGACTGTATCTGAGGCGGGCCATCATTTGCTCCCTAGCCCCTGTTTCTCCATCTTTCACTTTAACAGCCTGTAAATGCGTCAATTGTTACCTGACATCGCTTTTTCCGTGTTTTTCCCCGTCACCCGAATGGTTCGCCGTCTCTTTGAGCATATGGAGATAATTGATGGCATCCATCGGCGTCATTGAGGATATATCAATTTCCCTTAATTTATCAAGTATAACCTGTTCCGGCGGCCTGAAAAGGCTGAGCTGGACATAGCCTTCCCCTGAAGACGGCTCATCCGTATCCGCCTGCGGGGATTTTCCAAGCGGATAGCCCGTGTTTTCAACGTTTGAAAGGATCTTTTTCGAACGCCGGACGACCTTCTCGGAGATGCCGGCAAGCCGCGCCACCTGGATACCATAGCTTCGATTGGTGGCCCCTTCAACAATCTTATGCAGGAAAATGATCTCGTCATTCCACTCTTTGACCGAAATATTGAAGTTTTTTACCCGGGGTTTGATCCGGGGAAGCTCGGTGAGTTCGTGGTAATGGGTGGCAAACAGGGTTTTAACGCCTCTGCCCCGCAAGTCATGGAGATGCTCGGCAACCGCCCAGGCAATGCTCAGCCCGTCATAGGTGCTGGTCCCCCGGCCGATCTCATCCATCACGACCAGGCTTTTGGGCGTCGCATTATTGATAATATTGGCCGTCTCCTCCATCTCCACGAGGAACGTACTCTGTCCCTGGGCCAGGTTATCCAGGGCGCCCACCCGCGTAAAAATTCGATCGGTAACCGATATAGCGGCTGAGGCGGCCGGCACGAAAGAGCCCATATGCGCCATTAAAACGATAAGCGCCACCTGCCGCAGCACGGTCGACTTGCCCGCCATGTTCGGCCCGGTGATAATCATTATCTGCGTCGCTTCATTATCCATGGTGATGGTATTGGCCACGAACCTTTCGCCGGCGACCAGTTTTTCGACGACCGGGTGGCGGCCATCTGCAATATCAATAGCCCCGTCTTCATTTATCGTCGGCCGGACATAGTGATTCATATCCGCGATTTCAGCGAGATTCAGCAGGCAATCCAGCCTGGCAATGAACCTGGCGGCCGATGCGATCGCCGCGTGGCGATCGGCCACCCGCTGCCGAATATCCCTGAACAGCTCGTATTCAAGCGCCACCCGTTTTTCCTGGGCGCCCAGCACTTTGGATTCAAAGTCCTTCAACTCTTCGGTGATATAGCGCTCGGCATTGACCAGCGTTTGTTTTCGGATATAATGGGCCGGGACGGATTCCGAGCGGCTTTTTGAAACCTCGATATAATAGCCGAACACCTTGTTATAGCTGACCTTTAAAGATTGTATGCCGGTTCGCTCCCGCTCCTTGCCAGCCAGTTCGGCCAGGTAAGACTTGCCCTCGGTGGAGATCCGGATTAGTTCATCGAGATCACTGTTATAGCCGCGCTTTATAATCCCCCCCTCGTTAAGTGTCGGCGGCGGATCGGTTTCAATGGCATTTTCAATCAGCTCCGCGACCTCCCCGAGCGGTCCCAGCAGGGCATCCTCCCATTGATAGAGCTCCGCGGTCAATGGGTTCAGATCCTCGTTGATGACCGGCAGCATCGTGAGGGAGCGCTTGAGCGCCAACAGATCCCTCGCATTCGCGTGCCCCATGGCGATCTTACCGCCCAGCCGTTCCAGGTCGGCAACCGATCGAAGATTGTCTCGGATAGATTTCCGCAGGGAAAGCTGGTTTTTCGCCTCTTCGACCGCGTCCAGGCGGGCCCGAATGTCTGCCGCGTCCTGCAGCGGATAGCGAAGCCATTGCCTGAGCAGGCGTCCGCCCATGGCGGTCATCGTGGCGTCAATCACTTCGAGGAGGGTCCCCTTTTTTGCGCCGGTGCGAAGATTTTGCAGAAGCTCGAGGTTTCGACAGCTTATATCGTCAATAAACAGATATCGGTCCAGGTGATAGGTTTCAATGCCCGATAAATGGGAGATATCCTGTTTTTGGGTGTCGCGAAGATAGTAAAGCAGAGCACCGGCCGCCCCTATCCCTGCCGATGCCCTTTCGCAGCCGAATCCTTCCAGGCTCTTCGTATGAAACTGACCGATCAATCGATCGCGGGCGTTTTTAACGTCGAACACCGAGTCTTCCAAGAACGTAATGGCCGTCCCCTCAAAGGAATGAAAAATATTTGAATACACAGGATTCTCCCGGGCGGCCTCGGGCATTACGATCTCACTCGGGGCAATCCGGAGCGCCTCCTCGAGAACAGCGCTCTGGTTGGCGGATTCCGCCAGGTGAAAGGCGCCCGTGGAAACATCCAGACTGGCAATCCCGTTTACTTTTTCCCCGAACCAGAGGGCAATGACAAAATTATTGGTTTTCTCGTCCAAAAGGGCGTCATTGATTATCATGCCGGGGGTCACCACCCGGACCACATCCCGCTTGACCAGCCCCTTGGCCTCTGCGGGATCCTCTGTCTGATCACAAATGGCCACTTTATAGCCCTTTTCGATCAACCGGCCGATATAGCCCTCCGCCGACTTGACCGGAACCCCGCACATGGGGACAGCGGCCTTTTCGTGCTTGTTCCGGGTGGTCAGCGTAATCTCAAGCTCCCGGGATGCAATCTTGGCATCATCAAAGAACATTTCATAAAAATCCCCCATGCGGTAGAACAGAATATATTCGGCATACCGCTCTTTTATCTCCAGGTACTGAGTGATCATGGGGGTTATTTTGGTTTGTGCCATGGCTGCCGTCTCTGTGCGCAAAAGTCAGCTTTGACAATCTCGTACCTAAATTGAGCGTTTCAATTTTTTGAAAATTTAATTTTTATTTTATTTTCAGGCTATTGAATCATTTTTTAATCAAAAAATTGACGATCTCGTAAAAAGTCTATTTTAGATGGCAAAGAAAAAAGTTCAAGATCAAGGCGACGCAAATTTCGAGGAATGCAGCGTACATAGGAGTACGTGAAATTCCGAGAAATGCAGCGCAACGCAGATATTGGACTTTTTACGAAGCCATCAGCTTTGTTGGCCTTGTCCGGATGATGCGGATGCGTCGGCCGATGCCGGGGGAGCGGATGGCGCAGAAGTTGAGGAGCCGGCTTCTTTGCCGCCCAACCGGGATTCCAGATCGGCCACCTTTTTCCGCTCGGCGTCCAACGCCTCGTTCAGTTTCCGAATGGTCTTGCGGGTCCTAAACCGCTGGGCCAGGCTCAGAAAGTAGGAAACCAGAAGCCCGGCAAGGAAAAGACCCAAAAGAATAACGCCGATGTTTAACTCGGCACTGTATTGTTGTATCCAGAGATTTACCTCGATTTTTTGCGGGGTCATTAAGAACTTCAGGTTCTGATAAACCACCAGGGCAATCAAGCCCAAAACCGCCAGCCATAACACCAGCTTTACTTTTTTCATTTGCCTCCCCCCTTGATTGGTAGGATCCTCTTAATAATTTTCCGGTATAAGGTTTTGGGGATAGGTTAAGACAATCAAAGTCTTGTACCCAAACTGACGCCAACAATACGCAGAATCCCTTAAAATTTTAAACTGTCTTTTTTTTAAAAAAAACTCAACCGTTTTTCAAGCGGCGCAAAATAACTGGAAAAATAGGATGCGCATCTGTTTTCACCCATTCAACGGGACAAGCGATGTGTTTCCCCACACACCGATACGCCCACCCGAAATGATGGTAATTGCTGAGACGCCTTTGATTCGCTTGCCAAAATCAATGGCCCTGTCTATATCGTCGGCCGATGCCACCCGGTTGCCGATGGCAGTGGCTGCAGCATCCGCAAGCGAGCATGAATCGGATGTCACGCAAACCGCATCGGCATTGCCGTAGCTGGTTGAATGACCGATCGTCGCCGAGGAAGTACAAACGCCCAGCGGATGGGCCGTCGCATCCAACCGCAGCCCGATCTTATAGCTGAAAGACGACGGACCGGCGTCAATTGCCAATGTAAAAGGCTGGTCTAACTTGACAAAAATATCGCCGCCGTTTTCCACCATTACCTCCTTTGACTCCTTCAAAAGCGCCTTGCCGACATATTCAGCCATAGCACCGGCAACGGCCGCCATGGGACCGACATCGGCGGCCCGCGCCGCATCCGCCATATCCCGAATGATCCAGGGCGCCGGTCCGGAAAGTGACAGGGGCGCAACAGCGCTTAAAAATTCAGGATTCTCGGAAATGTAGGCCTCTATATACCCCCGATACTTTAGGACCCATTCCCGAACCAATGCTGCGAGCGGTTTTTCGGTTTGCACCCAGAGGTCGGTCTCCTTGACACAGACCCGATAGCCTACCAGTTGAGGGTTGCCCAAACACTTCCGGTAAACCCGTTGCTGTCCCACGGCGTCCTGCCTCAGGCCAAAGGCGATGCCGGATGGAGTTCCTCCGGCGCCTGTCTTAGAAAATACTTGTCCGTCATACCGGAGATAAAGTCTCTCACGATTTCTTCGGGCCGGTGTGAGGATATATACCGACCGGCCATCCCGTCAATAAAGTTTTCATATACGGCGGAGCCTGAGCGCCGGTGATAGACATCATCGACAAAACGATCGAAAAGGACTTCATAAAGCCGCTTGATTGATGCAAAATTTTTTTTAAGGGCCGGATTCATATAAATCCGTTTATAGTTAAATGTCTTTAACTCCCTCAGCGCCTCGGAGACTTCCGGGCTGAAGGCGACGCAGCCTTTGTCCAGGCTGTTACGAATAATGTCGGTCACCAGGCTGTAGACAATGGTACCATTGGTATCACCCAACTGTTCCACGCTTGTCTTTGGCAATTCGGATCGGTCTATCAAGCCCAGCCGGATCGCATCTTCGATATCACGGCCGACATAGCTGACCGTATCGGCAAATCGCACCACACATCCCTCGAGCGTCATGGGCACAAGAGGGACATCCTCTCCCGCCTGCTTCCGCTCCATCTCGGCCCCATGATCGGCAAACGTCTTGCCCCTCGCCGGCGCCATCTGTTGGTCATGGACCTCGCCATTATGGCACAAAATGCCATCGAGCGTCTGAAGGCAAAGATTCCAGCCCTTGCCCTTTCTTTCCACATGGTCCAAAAAATGAACGCTCTGGACGTTATGATGGAATTCACCGATCTGGCATTGCCTGCACAGTTCGGACAGGCAATGCTCACCGTCGTGGCCAAAGGGCGGATGCCCGATATCATGGCCAATGGCAATGGCCTCGATAAGGTCCTCATTCAAGCCGAGAAACCGGCCAATGGTGCGGGCGACCTTCGATACCAGCTGGACATGAAGCATTCGGTGGGTGATATGGTCGTTTTCAATCAGGTAGAACACCTGGGTTTTATCAATATAGCGGGTATAGGCCAGGGAATGAAGAATTCGGTCCACGTCCACTGCAAAATTCTGGCGGTAGTCGGTCGCCAGACGCGCTTCTTTCCGCCGCCTGACGCCGGCCGCGCTGTCCACGGCGGATTCCGAGAGCTGCTCTGCCTCCCGCCTATCAAGAATCTGTCGGAGTCCCTGCAGATCAGATTTTTCCATCCCGGATCATCGCCTCCATCAATTTCAAATAGTCGATTCCTGCTTTTTGAAATCCCTGTTTGCCGTATTTCATGTTGGCCTCCAGTACGTAATAGCTGCCGTCGTAAAAACAGATATCCAGCCCCACATCATTCCAGCCGCATCGGCCGGCTGTTTCCAAGGCCAGTGCCCGGGCTTTTGCCGGGATCCCGTCGAGCCGGATTTCACCGCCCTGTTCAATATTATTCCGGAATTCTCCGGCTCCGGCAACCCGCCAATAGGCATGCGCCACCTGGTCGCCGATCACGACGACCCGAATATCCCTGTCTATCGGCAGATAATCCTGAATATAGGCGACTTTTGAAATTTCACAGTACCACTGGAGCTCCGCGGGGCACCGAACCAGGTAGACCCCCCGGCCAAGCGCGGATCCGCGCGGGATCTTGGCGACAAACGGGTATTCGAAATGCTCAAGAATCTTTTCCGCCTTGTGACGGCCATAGAAAAACCGCGTCCGCGGCGACGGCACCTCTAGCAGCTGAAACAGGGTGGTCTGCTTGATTTTATCCTGAACGAACCGGTACGTATGGATACTGGGAAACGTTTTTTTCCCCATGGCCTGGAACATATCCGCATAATAGGCGGACGGATAGTAGATTTTATCCGCCTCCCGGATCAGAGCGGCCTCCTGTTCGGTATAGTCCGTAAAATTCGGCCGAACCCCCAGGGTCACCACGTTTTGGCAGCCGTTCAAACGCGCCTCCAGCGCCACGACGGTTTTTTCAGAAATCGTCGCGGAGACCTGGGAGACAGCGGTCATGCTTTTATTTGAATCGCCCATCGGTTATCCCGAAGCCACTAGGCTATATCCGGTCCCTTCAGCAGCAATGAATATAACACATTGGATGGATACCCCCAAAAACCATTCCATGCGATTGGCGGCCGGGCCTGCCACGGCCGTTCATGCCGGCGAAATAGAAAACTGCCGGTCCTTGACGTCTACATTCGGCCAGTATCGGTTGATACGAATTTCAAATCCCGCAGACTCGCCGTTGCTGATAAGGATTCGCCCGGGTATGGAAAAATCGCCCCGTTTCCGGTATTCAGACAAACGGGCCCGATAGGAGAGCCCGCGCCAGTCATAGATGCTTACCGATTCAACGGCCGTATGGTCTTGGGTCAAAGCGATCTTTTCGATTACGCCGCACCACGGCCTCCGCAACAGCAACTGATCGGTGCGCGACGGCCCGGTTTGACGTAACTGCACCCGGCCGTGCGCATAGACCGGGAAGCGACCGCCCAGAAAAAAAACCAGTTCGCGGATGCTCACGGGAACGTCGATGACATGGCCAAGCCCCGGGTTCCTGGCCTTATGTTTCTCTACCCCCTCGCCGTCCATCGAATAATGGTAAAGATATGCCCCATCATATGCCAACTTCATCAGGGGACGACCGGATGGCCCCAGTATTTCGACCCGCAGCCTTCCGCCGACTTCTCCGAGCCATGCCATACGGGCACTTTGGGAGCCGGAAGCGTTCCATATACGAATCCTGCCGATACCTTTGAATGTCTTCAGGGACTTGTTGCGCTCATATAGTTTTGAAAGGAGGCGTTCGGCATTGGTCGTCGGCTTGCCGAGATCAGGCGAGATTCTGGGATGGCAGGCATAGATAGAAACGACTGCCAGAAATAAGACAAGGCCCTTGCACCGCATACAGCTTATAATCCGTTTTCCCTTAAAGCCTCGATTTTGCTTTCAAGCGAATCGGCATTTTCAGCTTTCTTTTCAAGGGCCCGTTGATAGGTATCAAGGGCTTTTTGAGGCTTGCCCAGCTTGTCATACACATCCCCTAAATGCTCCAGCACGACGGGGTCGTCCGGGATCAGCCGGGCGGCCTTTTCAATATACTCGGCCGCCTTTTCAAACACCCCTTTTTTGTAATAGACCCAACCCAGGCTGTCGATGATATAGCCATTTTCCGGCTTATGTTTCAAAGCCTTTCTGACCAGCTCTTCCGCTTTTTCCAGGTGGATGCCCTGATCCGCATATGTATAGCCGAGGTAGTTCAAAGCGTCCGCATGGTCCGGATCCAATTCGATTACCCGCTTCATTTGTTCGATCGCCGCATCCGTCCGGCCCTTTTTATCATAGAGCACGCCCAGTTCGAAGCAGAGCTCCGTATTTTTCGGTTCAATTTTGAGCCCCTTCTTTAGCAGGGCCTCGGCAGCATCCAGTTCCCCCTCTTCCTTGTAAAAAGAGCTCAGATAGGGAATAATTTTAACCTTTTCCTCGTCGTCAACCGTTTCCAACGCCCCCTGTAAAACATCAACGGCCTGATCCAGCTTTTTTTGCTGATAGGAGATAATCGCCCGATGAATAGCCGCATTTGGATAAAAACTGGATTCCGGCGTCACCGCATCGAATGCGCTCCTGGCCTTTTCGTTTTTATCGAGGCTATAGTAAACAACGCCTTTTGCATAGTGGAGCCCGGGATGATTCGGCGCCCCGGCAAGCATTCCTTGAAGCACGGTCAGCGCCTCATCATACCTTTCTTTAAAAATCAGGCGCTGGATAACTGTTCGAATTATACCGGGCTGATCCACACTGCGGCGGCCCAAATCGGATAAAAGCTCGTCCGCCGCCTGGGTTTTGAAATGTTCATAGTAGGCAAGGCTCAGCTCAATGGCCGCAACCGCATTGTCGGGGTTTCGCTCAAGAATCGCCTCGTAGAGGGCGATAACCTTTTGCCCCATATTTTTGGCCTTGTAGAGCTTAATCAGCTCCCAGCGCGGCTGATTCAAAGAAGGGGTCAGTTCAATGGTTTTTTTAAACTCGGATTCAGCCTTTTTAAAATTGTCCTTTTCGGCATGAATCTTTCCAAGATAGAAATAGCCGACATAGGCCTCCGGAAAATGTTCGAGCATTTGCCGGAAAACTTCGGCGGCCTTATCAAGTTTTCCGGCATCCATGTAAAGCTTGCCCAGTATATTGTATACCTGCTGGCGCTTTGGATCAATGGAGAGGACCTTTTCATAGATCGGGATGATATCCGCCTTCGAATCCAGCGCCCGTAGGATAGAAGCCTTCATAATGAGGATATCCGGGGATTTGGGTTCGGTATCCAGGATCTTTTCCGCTATTTCAAGCGCTTTTTGATAGTTTTTCTTATGCAGGTATAAAACGACGAGCTCTTTTTTCAGATAAACAGCGCTCGGGTCGGCGCTGACGGCCGCTTCAAGGTATTCAATGGCCGCGTCTATATGCCCCCGGCGCCTCTGTAGCTGGGCCTCGATATAGTAATAATAGCTGTTTGCCGGCGGCTTAGCCTCAACTTCGGATGGCTGTTCTCCCTGTGGCTCTGTCTCGGGCGCCGGCGCCGTCTTTTTTTCAGCCGACTGGATGGCGCATCCGCCGCTCAATACCCCTGTCGCTAAGGCCAGCATTGCCAGCCAACTGATTATCCGATGCGTTTTTAACTGCATTAATGCTTCCATCAATTATTCTCTACCCCGCCTTCAGCTGTCTGTCGTATTCATAGACGCGAAATCCGGTATCTCCCGTTCAAAGAAGGCTCTCATCTTTTTGACGATATTTTTTTCCAGCTGCCGGACCCGCTCCCTGGAAATATCATATTTGTCCCCGATATCCTGAAGGGTCTGGGGGGTATCTGTAAAAATGCGCTTGTCGAATATCTCGAGTTCCCGCGGCGATAACTGCTGCCTGAACTCGGCGACTTTTTCCTTCAGCAGGCCTTCGACCTCTTTTTTGGCCATCTGGTTTTCCACGGACTCCGCATTCGAGCTAAAAAACTCGCCGCGCTCCGTATCCGAATCGTCCTTCAGCGGCTCATCCAGGGAAAGATCCCATCCGTCCAACCGCTGGTCCATTTCGTTGATTTCCTGCTCCGACACCCCCAGACGATCGGAAAGCAGTTTGGGCTGAGGAATAAATCCCTGGTCGATCAAACTCTGTTTCTCCTTCTTCAGCTTGAAAAACAGCTTCCGCTGACCCTGCGTGGTGCCGATCTTTACGAGCCGCCAGTTGTCCATGATGAACTTTAGGATATAGGCCTTGATCCAAAAGGAGGCGTAATATGAAAACTTGACATTCTTGTATGGATCAAACTTCTGTACGGCATGCATGAGCCCGATATTGCCTTCCTGGATTAAATCCAGCAGATTCTGCATCCATACGCGCTGGAACTCCAGCGCGATTTTGACGACCAGCCTCAGGTTGGCCGTTGCCAGCGTATAGGCGGCCTCTTTGTCCCCATTTTCGCGGATACGCTTGCCCAGGTCGATCTCTTCCTCCCTGGTTAACAGGCGGTATTGATTGATTTCAGCAAGATATCGCTGGAGGGGATCATACTCAACCAGGCTTTTGTCGCGCTCTACAGTGGCCGCCTTATTTTTGGCCTCTTTTTGCTGCACTTCGGTTTCTTCCAGCACCCCGTCAAGGGTTTCGGCCACCGCTTTATCGTTGTCCTCTTCCTTTGAGGTTTTCTTTTTGGTATCTGCCATTATTTTACTCTAAATCGAATGGATTATATATAAGACGCTCGGTCTATCCCTATGCCCGGATTACGCGGGGCGTTTTTTGATATAGACAAAACTTGCCAAGCGTGCTAAATAGATTAATTTGAGTTTATGCGATGCGCCTGTAGCTCAGTTGGATAGAGCAACGGACTTCTAATCCGTAGGTCGCGTGTTCGAATCGCGCCAGGCGCGCCAGTAAAATCAATATACGAATCACCTCAAATAGTGCCCGTCCATAAACGGCGTATTCACGGCGTAATCATGGACGGGCGCTGGGCAAAGCTGCCGAATCAATTTTTTAATCCTAAATTGAGCGATTTTCAAGTTTACCGCAGATACAATGAAAATGATGTCGAGCGATAGTTGCCTATGCGAGACATCATTTGACGCAGTAGATGCGGTGAAATTGGAAATCCCGGAGGGTTTCAAATTTTTTGATTAAAAAATGATTCAATATCCTAAAAATAAAATAAAAATTAAATCTTCAAAAAATTGAAACGCTCAGTTTAGATAATATTATAATATAGCATGAACAAAGGCATAATTCAAACCCCATCGACAAGATTGTCAACAAGATGTAAACGGCCCCGGGGCGCTAATAGGCACGGCCCCATTTAAAGGCGATGAGTTTTCGTAACCTAAAAGCGACAGAACGGCAGGGCCAAAAGGGGCCGGGCGAACCAACAGAATAATTTTTCAGGGCTTAGAGTTTTTGGCATGGATGAGCGTCCAGTACCCCAGCAGGTTCACAGGCATCGACTCCACTATATCGAGCGCGTTGTCCGCAATAAAACGATCCTTTGAAAATCGGGGACGGAACCCGAGGTATTTTTGAAGCGGCGTCAGCATGGTCTCGATAAGTCCCGGCACGAGATGGGAGTTGCTGAAATGATTCAGGATAAATATATCCCCCCCGGGTTTAGAGACGCGTTTGATTTCATCCATCATCACCTGGGGATCGGGAACAACGGTTGCCACATACATGGCCGAAATCTTATCAAAAAAATTATCCGGGAAACAGATTTTCTGGGCATCCATGAGTGAAAGAGAAATGTTTTTTAACCCCGCCTGTTCAATATGCCGCCGGGCGACGGCCAACATATGCGGTGAAATATCGATGCCATACACCTGGGTGAAAAACGGATAGTAGTTGAGCGCCAAACCGGTGCCGATTCCCACCTCCAGTATTCGGTCACCGTTGCGGCAGCTCATCCTTCCGACCACTTCTTTGCGGCCCTGTTCAAAAATACGGCCGAAAATTCTATCATACGCCCCTGAAAACCGCCTGTATGTATTTATAATCGATGATTCATCCATCTAAAACCCCGTTCTCCATCTTCTGAATACATCCCTTTGCTGCATAAATAAAAATAATGACATTATGATAAATAAAAATTATGAGTCAATAAAAACAAAAAAATTATTTACCATTTTTAAAAGTGCTTTATAAATAGGATCAAGGGAGTTCATCCGGTTGGAAAGCGACCTGCGAAACAATCCTAAAACTATTTCAGGGAGGCCTTTATGTCCTACAATACGATTATTTTTGAAGAAGCGGAAGGCATCGCCACAATTACTATCAACCGTCCGAAATCCTTAAATGCGCTTAACACGGAGGTCTTTGGTGAGCTAACCCCCCTGCTCGAGGATATTTCAAAAAATGAAGGTATCCGGGTACTTATCATCACCGGCGCCGGGGAAAAGGCATTTGTAGCGGGCGCCGATATTTCCGAGCTTGCTGAATTAAACGCCCTGCAAGGCAAATATTTCAGCAAAACGGGCCATGATTGCATGGGCAAGCTTCAGGAACTGCCGATACCCGTTATTGCAGCGGTTAATGGATTTGCGCTGGGCGGCGGGCTCGAGCTTGCGCTTGCCTGCGATTTTATTTATGCCTCGGAAAATGCCAAATTCGGTCTTCCCGAGATCACGCTCGGCCTCATCCCCGGATTCGGCGGGACACAGCGCTTGGTCCGAATTGTAGGCAGGAATATAGCCAAAGAGATGATTTTTACCGGCAAGACCATCTCTGCAGAAGAGGCTCGTGGACTTGGGGTTGTGAATAAAGTCATCCCGCAGGCAAGCCTTCTCGAGGAAACGAATAAGACAGCAAAAAGTATCGCCCAAAAAGGAAAGGTATCCCTAAACGCCGCCAAGCATGCGGTTAATAAAGGGGCGGATGTGGATCTGGCGACGGGCTGCAGTATTGAAATCGATGCCTTCGGGCTGTGCATGGCCAGCGAAGATGCCCGTGAGGGGACGACCGCGTTTCTTGAAAAGGGCAAACCGAATTTTAAAGGAAATTTGAAGGGATAAGCGATTTTTTGCTTGACAAACCCAATGGCATTGGTTAGAAATCCATAATTTTTTAAAAACTCCAGTGCAACTCGGGAACAGTTAGAATATGAATCCACAATGCGGTTCCTTTGCTGGTGATGGGAACTATTTCTTTTTTCACTAGTCTTCCCATGGACCAGCGACGAAACATATAAACGGGCTTGGCACGCATACAAACCATGGGGAGACGGCAAATGGCTCCATGGTTTTATTTTTTAAGGCTGTGGGGTAAAAAAACTCCGCAGCCTTTTTTATTTTGCCATCACATATGAAAACGCCGTAAAATGACAGGAGGGGTAAGGATGATCTTCGATATCGAATATGAAACCATGCCACGGGAGGCCCTTGAATCCATCCAGCTTAGACGGCTTCAAACCACATTATCAAGGGTTTATGCGACGGTCCCCTTTTATCGGAAAAAATTTGATGAGGCCGGCGTACTGCCCGGAGATGTGAAATCACTGGATGATTTGAGGCGGCTGCCCTTTACCATGAAACAGGACCTGCGGGATAATTACCCGTTCGGCATGTTTGCGGTGCCCATGGAAAACGTGGTTCGCATCCACGCATCCTCGGGTACTACCGGCAAACCTACGGTAGTTGGATACACGGCCCGGGATATCAATACATGGGCCGAGCTCATGGCCCGGTCTCTGGCATCCGGTGGCGCCTCCCGGGGCGATATCATCCATAACGCTTACGGATACGGACTTTTCACTGGCGGCTTAGGCGCCCATTATGGTGCGGAAAAACTGGGCGCGTCAGTGATACCGGTTTCCGGCGGGAACACCAAAAGGCAGGTCATCATCATGAGGGACTTCGGGCCGACTATTCTTACGTGCACCCCCTCATACGCGCTACATCTGGCGGAAGCTGCAGAAGAGGAGGGCGTTTCCTTTCGGGATTTAAAATTTAAAAGCGGCATTTTCGGCGCTGAGCCCTGGACTGAAGACATGCGCCACGAGATTGAAAACAAACTCGGACTGACCGCCATTGACGTCTATGGATTAAGCGAAATCATTGGGCCTGGCGTTGCCATCGAATGCCATGAGGCACAGAATGGCCTCCATATCTTTGAAGACCATTTTATACCGGAAATCATCGACCCCGAAACCGGCGAGGTGCTTCCGTATGGAGAAACCGGAGAACTGGTCATTACCTCTCTTACAAAAGAGGCATTTCCGGTGATTCGATACCGGACCCGGGATGTCACGTCACTCAATGTGGAACCCTGCATATGCGGGCGGACGCATTATCGTATGAGTAAAATCTCCGGGCGGACAGATGATATGCTGATCATCAGAGGGGTGAACGTATTTCCATCTCAGATCGAAAGCGTGCTCATGCAGATCGAAGGCGTCGAGCCCCATTACCAATTGATTGTCGACCGGGAGGAGAACCTTGACACCCTCACCGTTTTCGTGGAAGTCAGTAAAGAGGCTTTTTCGGATGAAGTAAAAGGCCTTCAACAGTTTGCCCAGACCATCGAAAAAGAAATCAGGGAATACCTGGGCATATCCGCCAAGGTAAAACTTGCAGAGCCCAAATCCATCGAACGAAGCCAGGGAAAAGCCGCACGGGTGATTGATAATCGAAGCTTCTAGACAAAACGCTAAAAATCAGATGAATAAAACACGACATACCTTTCAATCGTGGGCCTTAATAAGGAGGGAGCCATGAAAGCCGAGCAAATTTCGATTTTTCTGGAAAACAAGGCCGGTCGAATCTCTGAGGTAACCGGGATACTGGCTGAGGCCGGCGTCAACATCCGGGCCTTATCACTGGCTGATACGACGGATTTCGGGGTGCTAAGGCTGATCGTCGACGACAATGCAAAGGCCGAGGAAGCCATGAAGGCGGCCGGCTTCACCGTACGCATCACCCATGTGATCGCCGTGGAAGTCGACGACCGACCGGGCGGTCTGCATTATATCCTCGACACCCTGACCCAGGCCAATATCAATGTCGAATATATGTATGCGTTCGTCCAGCAAAGCGGCGACAAAGCGATCATGATCTTTCGTTTTGACCAACTCGAGCAGGCCATTTCAGTGCTCGAAAAACATAATATCACCGTCATCAGCGGCAGCAAGCTATATACCATGTAGCTGAAGATGGTTAGCGCCCATCCATAAACGGCTGATAATTTCTGTGGCAGGCTCAAATTATCTCATTTATGGACGGACACGCGTTCAGGCGGTATCAAGGGGCTCTCAGGCGAGCCTGCGGAGCCCCGGACAGCCGGCTATTACGCCTCAATCCCGCGAAAAAGGAGGTATTGTCATGCGCCCACTCACCAAATGTAAATTAAACTGGATGCCCGTTTTTATTGCCGCCGTGTGCCTTGTCTTTTCGAGCGCCGCGTTTTGCGGCGCGGCGGAAAAAAATTACAAAATCGGCGGCATCTTCTCTGTCACCGGGCCCGCATCCTTTCTGGGGGACCCGGAAAAAAAATCCATGGAGATGGCGGTCGAGCAAATCAACAATAACGGCGGCATTGACGGCCACATGATAGAGGCGGTGATCTATGATACCGAGGGCGATCCGTCAAAAGCCGTAATGAGCGTCAGCAAACTTATCAATAGGGATAGAGTCCTCGCCATTATCGGCCCCAGCCGGACGCCGACCTCCCTGGCGGTAATCCCCCGGGTCCAGCAGTCTGAAATCCCGTTTATCAGCTGCGCCGCCGGCAATAAAATTGTAGAGCCGGTCAAGCCCTGGGTCTTTAAAACCGCACAAAGCGATATACTGGCGGTCGCCTCGATTTATCAGCATATTAAGAATCAGGGAATGAAAGCCCTTGGCATTATCACGGTCGAAAATGCATTCGGGGAAAGCGGAAAAGAACAGCTCCTTGACCAGGCGCCGGAATTCGGGCTTCAGGTGGTCCGCTCGGAAACATTCGGCGGCAAGGATTCGGACATGACCGCACAGCTGACCAAAATCCGAAAGGAAGGCCCCGATGCCATCATATGCTGGGGAACCAACCCCGGCCCGGCGGTGGTTGCCAAAAACATAGACCAGTTAGGCATTGATATCCCCTTGTATCAAAGCCATGGCGTGGCCTCCCCCAAGTTCATCGAACTGGCCGGCAAGGCCGCGGAGGATATCCTGCTGCCTACCGGAAAAATCCTGGTTGCCGATCTGCTGCCGGAAAGCGATCCTCAGAAGCGGGTTTTGACCGACTATATCAAAGGCTATGAGAATCGGTACGATACGTCGGTTTCGGGATTTGGCGGCTATGCATATGACGCCGTTAACCTTTTGGCCAAAGCGCTTGAAGGCACCGGCGGCGACCGTGGCCAGATCCGAAAAAATCTTGAAAACATCAAAGGCCATGTCGGTGTCAGCGGGGTTTTCAATTTTACCCCCGCCGATCACAACGGCCTGGATCCGGATGCCTTCGTCATGGTCCGGATCAAAAACGGCACCTGGACGCTGGTAAAATAGACCCCCGTCATGCAGGAGGTTCTTCAGTACATCTTCTCGGGTATTACCAGCGGGGCGATCTACGCAGTCATAGCCGTGGGTTTCTCTATGCTTTATAATTCCACGGAATTGATCAATTTTGCCCATGGTGAATTCGTGATGCTGGGGGCGTTGAGTTTCGTCACCCTGAGCGGCCCATTCCAACTGCCCCTTCTGCCGGCGTTTATCCTATCCGTTGCCGGTGTCGCCGTTATCGGGATGCTTTTTGAACGGCTTGCCATTAGGACCGTGAGGACCCCCAACCCCATCGTATTGATCATCATTACCGTGGGGGCGTCTATCTTTTTAAAAGGCGTCGGCATGCTGATCTGGGGAAAGGACGCGCATACCATGCCGCCTTTCTCCGGCCACCCCCCGCTTGATATAGCGGGGGCCAAACTGCTGGCCCAAAGCCTATGGATCGTGGCCATCCTTTTTATTACAGTAGCCGGACTCCACCTTTTTTATAAAAAAACTCTCACGGGAAAGGCCATGGAGGCCTGCGCCATCAGCCAAAAGGCCGCCTGGCTAACCGGGATTCCTTCAAAATTCATGGTCCTTCTGGCATTCGGATTGAGTACTGGCATGGGCGCAGTGGCAGGCGTTATCATCTCACCGATAACCATGAGCAGCTATGATATGGGGACCATGCTCGGCTTGAAGGGATTCTGCGCCGCTATGCTGGGCGGACTCGGCAGTCTATGGGGCTCAGTGATAGGCGGGCTGCTGCTGGGAATCCTGGAAGCTCTGGGCGTCGGTCTGGTTTCCTCCGGGTTAAAGGATGCCACCGCTTTTCTGCTGCTGCTGTTTATCCTCTATGTCCGGCCAAGCGGCATCATTGGCTCTGTGGAGGTGGAAAGATTCTAGAAAATGGATAACCGTTCGAACTGGCACCGAATCGCCTACGCGGCGCTTATAGTTATCGTTGTCCTGACGGGAATGCTGGTCAGTAATGCCTATCATCTGCAACTGCTGACCTTTATCGGCATTAACACCCTGCTGGCCCTCGGGCTCAATATGCTGATGGGCTATGCCGGGCAGATTTCCCTTGGCCATGCGGCGTTTTATGGAATCGGCGCCTATACCACCGCCATTTTAACCGTGCATTATGCCATTTCTCCCTGGCTGGCTCTGCCGGCGGCGATTCTAATCGCTATGGCCATCGCTTACATTGTTGGGGTACCGACACTGAAGCTCTCCGGTTATTACCTGGGAATGGGAACGCTGGGCTTCGGCATGATCGTTCATATTCTGTTCCGTGAATGGAGCGGTGTTACCGGAGGGGCCTCCGGCTTCATCGGGATCCCTCCCCTTGAGCTGGGCCCCGTCTCCTTTTCATCCGGCAGGAATTATTTTTATCTGGTGTGGGCAATTGTTCTGTTGAGCCTGATCATCTGCCGAAGAATAATCGACTCCCGGCTCGGCCGGGGGCTGCGCTCCATTCATGACGGCGAAAAGGCGGCCAGAGCCGTGGGCGTCAATACCGGCAAGCTAAAGCTTCAGGTGTTCGTATTAAGCGCCGCCTTCAGCGCCCTGGCCGGTTTTCTTTATGCCCACTTGGTCTATTTCATCAGTCCGGGGACCTTTGACTTTATCACGTCCATCCGCATCGTTACAATGGTCGTTATCGGCGGCATGGCCAGTATATGGGGGGCTTTGCTCGGCGCCTCCCTGTTGACATTGCTTCCTGAATGGCTCCATTCGTTTTCAGAATTCGAAATGGTGGTTTACGGGTTGATCCTGATGAGCGTGATGATTTTTCTGCCTCAAGGTCTGACGCGCGGATTAATGGATATTTATGAGCGATCGAAGAGACAGCCGGACCGGTAGCCGACCGCTCCTTGAGCTGGAAGCGGTTTCCAAGTCATTTGGCGGCGTTCATGCCGTCCGGGGGGTGAGCTTCCAATTGACGCCGGAATCCATCACCGGCCTGATCGGACCCAACGGGGCGGGCAAAACGACGCTTTTCAATCTGATCACGGGGCTCTTTCCGGCCAACTCCGGCCGTATGATTTATGAGGGCGAAACCACCCATAAAGTCTGCATCCACGAGCTGGTGCGCCGCGGAATTTCCAGAACTTTTCAGAATGTCGAGCTTTTCGAAAGCATGAGCGTCCTCGAAAATATTCTCGTGGGCCAGCACAGCCGGACCCGATGTGGTATGTGGGGCAGTATTTTTCGGTTCCCATGGGTTTTACGGGAAGAGCAACAGGCCCGCCGAAATGCCCTGGCGCTTCTCGAATTCGTCGGGCTTGAGGATTATGCGGCGCAGAAAAGCAGCGATTTGCCGTTTGGCTGGCAGCGGCTGCTTGAACTGGCCCGCGCGCTTGCCGCCCGGCCGAAGCTTTTGCTGCTGGATGAACCGGCCGCCGGCCTAAATATCGTGGAGACCACCCAGCTCGGCGAATTGATAAAAAAAATCCGGGAACAGGGGGTTACCATCCTGCTGGTGGAGCATGATATGAGTCTTACGATGACGGTTTCCGATAAAATCATCGTGCTCGACCAGGGGGTAAAAATTGCCGAGGGCCCGCCCCGGGAGGTCCAGAGGGATGAAGCGGTTGTCAAAGCCTATCTGGGAACAACCGGTTAGACGGGTTAAACAGGCATCGTCATTTGACCGCTATGCTGCGAATACGAAATTTAAACTGCTACTATGGCCGGATCATGGCCATCAAGGGGGTGAGCCTCTCTGTCGCAGAGGGCCGCATCATCACCCTGATCGGCGCCAATGGAGCGGGCAAGAGCACACTCCTCTCAGCCGTTTGCGGTCTGCTGAGAAACTGGGAGGGGGAGATCGAGTTTGAAGGCACGCCGCTTAAAGGCATGGACCCGCCGAGCGTCGTCAAACTGGGGATCAGTCTGGTGCCGGAGGGGCGTCTCATCTTTCCCCCGTTGACGGTCATGGACAACCTGAAACTGGGCGCCTATACCCTGTATCGCCAGAAAAAAGGGGGCGCTGCCGCCGATACCCTGGCCCATGTCATGACGCTTTTTCCCATATTAAGCGAACGGGCGAAGCAGCCCGCCGGCACTTTATCCGGTGGCGAGCAGCAAATGCTGGCCATCGGAAGAGCGCTCATGGCCAGGCCCCGTCTGTTATTGCTTGATGAGCCCTCCATGGGCCTTGCCCCGCAGGTCGTGGAAAAAATTTTTCAAACGCTGGAATTTCTCAGGGATGAGGGATATACCATCCTGCTGGTGGAGCAGAATGCCCGGGCCGCACTTAACGTCGCCGACCGCGGCTATGTCTTTGAAACCGGCTCGGTCGTCCTTCAGGGTAAGACCTCGGAACTCCTGGAGGATCAGGATGTCAAGCGTGCTTTTCTCGGAAAAGATTATGGAGACTTTTATGAAGAACGCCGATGATATCGAATTAATGACTGCGGATGAGAAAAATCAGCTGCAGCTTGAGCGCCTTCAAAGTACTATCAACCGAGCATTTCGAAACGTACCCTTCCACCGGAAACGATTTTCGGAGGCGGGGGTGGATCCGGCAAAGATTCAATCCATCCGCGATATTGCCCGCCTGCCCTTCATGAAGAGGGAGCATCTGAGCCAGCACTATCCCTATGATCTATTTGCCGTACCCCTGCGGGATATCGTTCGAATCCATACGGCGCCGGGCACGACCCGCAATCCGACTGTCAGCGGGTATACGCCGCAGGATTTAAATATCTGGCAACAGATTCTGGCCCGGGGATTACGGGCCGCTAATGTGACACCGCACGACATCCTCCAGATAACGCTCACACCGGGATTGGCCAACTGGGGCCGGGATTACAAGCGGGGCGCGGAGTTAATCGAAGCCAGCGTGATTCCCAATATCCCGCTCTCTATCGAAAAAAAGGTGATGCTGCTCCGGGATTACAAAACCTCGGTCCTGGTGACCCCCCCGGCACTGGCTATGGAGCTTGCCGTCTACATCAAAGAGCAGGACATCAATGTCAATTCCCTGGAGCTTGCCACGCTGATCCTTGCCGGCGACCTCATATCACCGGCCAACCGGCGTTTCCTTGAAGAGACCCTCCACGTCTCGGTCTGGCTGCACTACGGGCTAAGCGAGGTGCCGGGGCCGGCCATCGCCTTTGAATGTCCGATCCACGACGGCCTTCATGTCAACGAGGACCACTTCCTGGCCGAGATTGTAGATCCGGAAACGGGAGCGCCTATGCCTGAGGGAAAACCGGGCGAACTCGTTTTAACCACCCTGACCACCCGGGCCTTTCCGTTGATTCGATTCAGAACCGGCGATAAAGCCGAATTTTATAAGGCACCCTGCAGCTGCGGGCGTTCCTGGAAACGGATCGGATGGTATGCCGAACGGACTGACGACATATTAAATATTGATGGCGTCAATGTTCATGGACAACTCGTCCATGCCAACCTTCAAAAAACCATTGGAAACATCCCGCCGTCGGTTCGTTTTTTTGTGCAGCAGGCTGAAGGAAAAAAATATCTGGAAGTCTGGCTGCCGGTTTCTACAGAAATCTTTTCAGACGAAATCAAGGAACTCGAAAAGCTGATCCGTCATGCGGAGAACAAGCTCCGGGAGAACCTGGGCGTACCGGTCTATATTCGGCTCAAGGAAAAAATGGATCGGTAGCAAAAGTCATGACACCCTGCTCTCGCGGGTTTTATCTCACCCTCCGGAAATGATTTTTCACAAGACTTTAAGAAGATACCCGTTTTACTTTTTTACGGGTTCAAAAGAGATGACCTCCACTTTCAGCTCCTCGGGCATTTCCTGCGGCTTTTTGCCGCTCTGATCCATCAGGAAGGCGACGCCCCGGAAACTGAATTCTTCTTCATCACCGACCGCCAGATAGCTGATGGTATCCTTCTGTTCCGGTGTTTTTTCGTAATCAGAGACAAACCATTTACCGTTGGTGAGGACTTCGCTGCAGGATTTGCAAAAGCCGGTAACGACGACTTTCTTGACGTCCACATTCCCGACGTTTTGAACCCTCCCCTTGGCATCAACAACCCATGAATGATCCGTATCCTGACGGATATTGAATTCTTTTTCGGTGACGATGACTTTACCCTGACTTTGCTTCTCGCCGCAGGATACAACCATCAGAACTACCATCAGCAAAGGCAGTCCAAAGATTGACAGGCGGGTAAAAGTCCTCATAGATCTCTCCTTTCCTTTCATATGGTTTGCTATAGGCAATATAGATTTGGGATAACAAAAATTTTTGAATTAATCAAACATGATAACTTAAAATGTGTCAATAAAAATTTATGTGGCCCTTGGCACGGCTTAACTGCTATAATTATTTAGGTTATATAGTTTCGAATAAAAGCGTTCGATGCCTGCCTGCCGGGTTTTAGATGACAGGCCGGGCGCTTGCCGATTGATAAAAAATCAGATCTTTCCTGGTTTGGGTGGGTTTTTACTTGCTTCCATGCTTTTATTGGTATAGTAATAGGATAGAGAAAGTATTTGTTTGGCTTACTTGATAAGTTCGTGTCCGTCCATAAACAGGATAATTTATTCGAGTTCAAGGAAGGCGAAAATTTTAACCGCAGGCATACGCGACGTATTTTAAGGATTAAGATTTGACAATCTCGTAAAAAGTCGATTTTAGGATGGCAAAGTAAAAAGTTCAAGCCCCGTTTAAGATCCGGGGGCGCGCAAAATCCCGAAAAATGCAGCGTATCTAGCTGTACGTGAAATTCCGAGGGACGGAAGCGCAACACAGATATTGGACTTCCAAGGAACTCGACAATATTTAATATTATCTTAGAAGCTTCCTCTGCTGTCATTCCGAGAAACGAAAGTGACGAGGAATCTTGATTGTTAAAGATTTCTCGCTACCGCTCGAAATGACAATGCGGACGCTTTTCAGAGTTACTTTCTGCAAAAATGGTGCGCCAGCGCAATAAATAGCTTTTTACGAAGCCATCAAGATTTGAGCCTGACACGAAAATTGGGCAAATTAGCCATTTATGGATGGGCACAAGTTAGTGAAAGGGGGAGACCATGAAGAAAAGCATCACCCTTCTCTTCGCAGTGATTTTCGTTTTATCTTTTCAATCGGGCGTTTTCTGTCAGCCAGAAGACCTTGTTCCCAACGGCGGTTTTGAAAAAAAGGGGGCTGACACGATTGCCGAGGGCTGGAAGACCAAAGTCTACCGGGGCACCGAGGTTGAGTTTGCCCTGGATGAACAGGTCAGTCACAGCGGCAACTTTTCTTTCAGGGCCAGTTTCAACGAAAAAGGCGGCAGCGCCCTGCTGTATCCGGCAAATGATATCGGCAATGTTGCCCCCGGCCAGACCTATGAAATCAGCCTCTGGATAAAAGCCCAGAATCTGGGTTACAGCCCCAATTTCATCGCCCCGGCGGTTCGCTTTAACTTCCAACCGACCCGCGTCCATCCCCATCCGGCTATTGACCTGATGTCCGAAATGAGAGGGATTAAAGAGTGGAAGCGCCTCACGACCACGGCTACGGCGCCACCAGATGCCGAAACGAGCCGAGTCCAGGTAATGCTTACCAAAGGCACCATCTGGATTGATGATATTTCCATTACGCCGGTAGATGAGGAATAGCCACCCAAGAAAACCGCCAACGCGAGACTGATCCCCAAGAAATTCAAAGAGATAAGTTGTTGCCCCGGTATATTATCTCACCGTCATTCCGAGGAATGAAAGCGACGAGGCATCTTGATTGTTCAAGATTTCTCGCTGCCGCTCGAAATGACAAAAACTGCCGCTCGAAATGACAATGCGGATGTTTTTTAGAGTTCCTTACTGCAAAAATGACGCGCCAGCGTAATAAATCGCTTTTTACGAGGCTGCCGTCCCTAGGGGCATTCGGGATCTAAAAGGTTACGCTTCAGTCCATGAAGGATATCTTCATCCACGCCCGCCTTTGCTTGGAGATAGGCGGCGGCGGAGCCGTATTGCGAGTTCAGACGGTCGATAAGGGCGAGGATACACTCACGCGGGGCCATTAAGTACGGCGAAATAGCCTCCGGGTCCACGCCACAGGCCGCAATCATCTCATTAATCTGCGGCAGCAACTCCGCAATGTAGGTGTTGGATAGCTGATGATCCGCAATCACCTTCTCTTCAGGAACCCCCAAGGCGAGTAAAATCAGAGCGGCACAGGTGCCCGTGCGGTCCTTTCCCCCGGTACAGTGAAAAACCGTCGCCCCTTCCGTTTCTCCGGCCAGATGCCGAACGACCCGTCCCCATGTCTTGCCGTAATACTCAAGATTAGCCACGTATCCATCAACCATAAAATCAGGGGTGAGCCAGGAGGTATCCCCCGTCTTGATTCGTTTCAGGGCTTCTACAAAATCAAACTCGCCATGGGAGACCGGCAAATGGATATATTTTACCGGCGGGGTCTCCGGTAGACGATTCGGAGCGGCGGCCGCTTCGGCAGGGGTACGGAAATCAAAGACATAACTAAGGCCCAGGCGCCCGAGGCGCTCCACATCCTTCTGCTTAAGCCGTGACAACCCATCGGATCGAAAAACCCGCCCCCATCGAACGAACCTTCCATCCGTTGTCGGATAGCCCCCGATATCCCTGAAATTGACCGCCCCTTCCAACCGCACCCGCCGTTCGGCCATAACTAGGCACGAACCGTTAGCAGCCACAAGTTTAAAATAGGCAGGGACATCCGGATCAAGGCCGTCAATGGTTATACAGCCGTCGCCCATCTGCTCCGGACCGGCCACTTTTACCCATGGATTCCGCCACCCGCCCATATAAATGGCTGCCGGTGATGGACTGCCACCGCTGCCCCAGCATATCTCCACCCTATCGGGATCCAACCGCTTTACTGTGGCTTCCGCAAAATCGAACGCGTGAGACATTGACTCCCCGTCTGAGCCCATTGGTTTAAGTCTGTTTTAAAATTTATCATCATGCTAAATTGATGGACAAGTTTTTTCGGTAAGATTATAAAAGAAACAGGCGCCGAGAGCATATTTTCCCGGAAATCTCCAAAAAAAACGGTATATCTGATGAGTCACCGATTCGGACCGCCCCCGCACCCATGGGATGTTACGCCGGCACAGGCGATCGCCATCCAGCGAAAACTCCGGCATCAGGTTGTTTTGGCGGACCATTTCGCCGAGGTAAATTATGTGGCCGGCGTGGATGCCGGATTTGAAGCCTCAGGAAAAATGACCCGGGCCGCGGTGGCGGTATTGAAATTTCCCGAATTGACGCTTGAAGCGTATGCAATCGAGCGCATGCCGACGAGTTTTCCCTATGTGCCCGGCCTCTTATCGTTCAGGGAGGCCCCGGCCATCCTTAAGGCCATTGAAAAGCTAAACCGGCTGCCGGATCTGATCCTCTGCGACGGACAAGGGATCGCCCATCAGCGCCGGCTCGGGATTGCTTCCCACATCGGTCTCATCACGGGGCTGCCTGCCATCGGTGTGGCCAAGAGCCGGTTAATCGGTGAGCACACGGCTTTGCCCAGGGAAAAGGGCAGTTACGTCAAATTACGCGATAATGGCGAATATATCGGCGTCGTTTTAAGGTCACGGAGCGGGGTCAAACCGATTTATGTTTCTCCCGGCCACAAAATCAGCTTTAAAACGGCCATTTACTATACCATGGGATGCTTGACCCGATTCAGGCTTCCTGAGACCACTCGCTGGGCGCATCGTCTGGCCTCTGAAATCAAAATTTCCAAGAAAACGGCGCCGTCCGGGTTAGAGTAAATGCCTGACCGCAAAACAGCCCTGAAAATGTCGAATAGCCCCCATTCAAAACCCGCAGCCTTCTATTCTTTCCGGCGGCTTGGGCCGATCCTGTTTCTGGCCCTGCTGTTTTTTCTGACTTTCATCGCCCGGGTGGTTTTATCCCCGCTCATGCCATCGATTGAATCCGAACTCAAAATCTCCCACAGTCAGGCGGGCTCCATGTTTTTCTTTTTATCCCTCGGATATTTCATAGCGCTTATGGGATCCGGATTTATAGCCGCAAAAATTTCACATAAATATACAATTGTCTGCTCGGCTGTTATCGTCGGCATTGCGCTTCTGGTAATTGCCGCAAGCCGAAACCTGCTCGAACTGCGCGCCGCCGTTTTTTTTCTGGGTATGGCCGCCGGGCTCTATCTGGCCTCGGGAATGACCACACTGACGGATATGGTGGATTCCAAGGACTGGGGAAAGGCGGTATCGATCCATGAAATCGCCCCGAACCTTGGATTCGTAGCCGCCCCGATGATCTCCGAAATCATCATATTATGGTTTTCATGGCGGGCGGTACCGACCGCCATCGGTTTAACGGCGATCCTTACGGGGCTGTTGTTTGCCTGGTTGAGCCGATGGGGGAAATTTCCGGGTCAACCGCCGGGAATGACGGCCATTAAATGCGTTTTTGCCAAAAAATCCTTCTGGATCATGGTGATCCTTTTCGGACTGGGCATCAGCAGTACCATGGGCGTCTATACCATGCTTCCGCTCTATCTGATAAAAGAGATCGGTATCCGCCACGGCCCTGCCAACACATTGATCGGCCTATCCCGCATTGCGGGCATGGGCACTGCACTGATCAGCGGCTGGGCGACCGACCGATTCGGTGCAACGAGAACCATCATGTATGCGTTCCTGTTAACCGGCCTCACGACGATTCTTCTTGGCGCAGCGGCATCCAAGGCGACGGTCGTTGTTATCGTCTTTCTTCAGGCCGTGCTTTCCACCATCTATTTCCCGGCCGGCTTTACGGCCCTCTCCTCCCTTTTTTCCGCGGACATTCGAAATGTGGCCATATCCTTTACCATTCCCTTCGCCTTTGTCTTCGGCAGCGGCATAATCCCTTCCATGATCGGTCTCACAGGGGATATGGGGTCATTTTCAATCGGATTTGCCTTAACCGGTGCGCTGATCCTTGCCGGCTCCCTGCTCCCGTTATACTTGAAATTAAAGCCAAATCCGGTATGTTAGGGGCCCAATGCGAAAAACCATCAAACGCGCAAATAGCATCCTTCTCCTGTTTTTCGGCATTATTTTCGCCGTGTTGACGATTTTAGGGGTTGCCGTGTGGACCCTGACCTTTCATCCGGCGGATATTCAGCCCGCGCCGGTCAGCTGTATGGATAAAACGGGTGTTCCCAAGGGCGGAGAAACCATCAAAGTGCTTTCATGGAATGTGCAGTATATGGCGGGCAAAGGGCACTGTTTCTTCTATGAAGGCGGAACAGATAAGGCGCCGACGGAAACCGAGGTTATACAAACCCTGAATCATGCGGCCCGGGTTATTAAGATTGAAAATCCGGATATGATACTGCTGCAGGAAATCGATGAAGGCGCCAAACGGAGCCATTATATGGATCAGCTGAAAATGCTGTGCGAACGATTGGACGGGATGTATCCCTGTCGGAGCGAGGCATTTTACTGGAAAGCCGGATTTGTACCGCATCCGGATATTATGGGGGCGGTGGGAATGAAGCTGGTTATTCTTTCAAAGTATCGGATTTCCGCGGCCAAACGCTATCAGCTTCCCCTGATTCCCGAGAACTGGCTATTCCAACAGTTTAATCTGAAACGGGCCCTGCTTGAAGTCCGGATACCGTTTGGCGAACACGAATTGATCATTATGAATACCCATCTTTCGGCATTTGCCCAGGGAACGGATACCATGGAAAAACAGATTGCCGCGGTAAAATCAATAATAAAAAAACACTCGGGAAAAAACCGGCCATGGATTGCCGGCGGCGACTTTAACCTCTTGCCGCCGGGCAATGCCTATCAAGCGCTACCGCCGAAGCAACGGTCCGCATACCGACGAAAAACAGAGATTAAACCGCTGTTTGAGGCGTTTCATGCCATCCCCGGCAAAGAAGATGTGGACGGCAACAGCCGAGAAAAATGGTTTACCCACTTCCCCAACCGCCCGGATATTAAAGCGCCGAACAGGACCATTGACTATATCTTTTACAGCGATAGGGTTAAAAGGAAATCCGCCCATGTCCGGCGCTCTGATACGCTGGACATTTCCGACCATCTGCCGGTAGTGGCTGAATTTACCCTGCCGGCGATTTCCGGAGGCAGAAAATGATCGACACCCCCGCAATATCCGACGCATTGCCGCCGTCTGAACTGCTGCAACAGCTGATCCGTTTTGATACAACCAACCCGCCCGGCAATGAAAAGCCATGCATTGACTTCATTGCCGGGCTTTTGGACCGGGCGAAGGTCTCAACACAAACGATTTTCCTGGACCCCCAACGGCCGAACCTGATCGCCCGCTACCCGGGCGAAGCAAAGGCGCCGCCGCTTCTCATGTACGGCCATGTGGATGTGGTACCAACAAAAGATCAGGTCTGGCGATACCCACCGTTTGAAGGCCGCCTGGTTGACGGGTATATATGGGGCCGCGGCGCCCTGGACATGAAAGGCGCCGTAGCCATGATGGTTTCGGCTTTAATCCGTATGGCCTCGGCAAATATCAAACCCGCGGGCGATATTATTCTTACCGTATTAAGCGATGAGGAAGCCGGGGGCACGTACGGGGCAAAATATTTGGTCGATCAGCATCCGGAAGAATTCACCGGCGTCAAGTATGCCATCGGCGAATTCGGCGCCGCCTCCATGTATATCGGCCAAAAAATATTTTATCCCATCCAGGTGGCGGAAAAGCAGGCCTGCTGGATGCAGGCCTGTATCCAAGGACCGGGTGGTCACGGCGCCATGCCGATTAAAGCAGGCGCTATGGCCAAACTGGGCCGCCTGCTGAAGCAGCTGGATGCCATTGCCATGCCGCCCCATATCACCCGCGTCACCCGGGAAATGATCCTGGCAATTGCGGCCGAACTTCCGCTACACCAAAAAATCCTCCTCAGGCAGCTCTTGAACCCTTTGCTGACCGGCGGCACCCTTAAAATGCTTGGAGAGAAAAGCCGGCAATTCAGGCCTTTGCTCTATAATACGGCGAGCCCCACCGTTGTTCATGGCGGCTCGGAAATAAACATCATCCCCTCCGAAATCCGACTCCAGCTTGACGGCAGACTGCTCCCCGGCTACAGCCCCGCGGATATGCTGCAAGAGCTGCGGCAAACCATCGACCCGAATATTCCGTTTGAAATCCTCCAGCATGTGCCGGCCATTTCCGAGCCTGACATGACGCTTTTTCCACAGCTGAAAGAAATTTTAAAGACAATGGATCCGGACGGCCGCCCCATTCCCATGCTGCTTCCCGCCGTCACGGACGCCCGCTACTTCGCCAGACTGGGCATCCAGACCTACGGTTTTACACCCATGAAACTACCGCCGGACTTTAGTTTTTTCGAAACGATCCACGCCGCAGATGAAAGAATCCCTTCGGAGGCCGTGGAGTTCGGCACAAACGCCATATACCGGCTGATTCAGGAGTATAATCCCCTGCGAATGGCAGATTTATAAGAACCCGAGCAGTTTTCCGGACAAAATTTTTCCTTGACTAATCCGGGAATACTCTTATAATAAATTAACTTTTTGTTTTTGTTAGTTAAAATATAATTCTAACATAATGTGCAGATTGAGGAAATAACATGAGCGCCCCGTCCAGACAGTTCATAGAAGAATTGCTCAACAGCGCCGGTATCGAAATTAACGGAAACCACCCTTATGATGTTCAGGTCCATAATGACAACGTCTACGATCGAATCCTTGCCGGCGGGACGCTTGCGGCCGGGGAATCTTATATGGACGGCTGGTGGGATTGCCAGGCGCTGGATCAATTTTTTGACCGGATTTTCCGGGCCAAGCTGGACCAGAAGATCAAATCCCGGCGTGAAACGCTATGGTATTTTCTTAAAGCCCGCCTGTTCAATCTTCAGAAAAACCGGCGGGCCTACCAGGTAGGCGAGGAGCACTATGATGTGGGCAACGAGCTCTACAAGGCCATGCTGGACAAAGAAATGACCTATACCTGCGGATACTGGAAAAATGCTTCAAACCTGGATGAGGCCCAGCGGGCAAAACTCGACCTCGTATGCAGAAAAATTGATCTCCAGCCCGGCATGGCCGTGCTTGATCTGGGATGCGGGTGGGGCGCGTTCGCCAAATATGCGGCGGAAAACTACGGCGCGAAAGTCACCGGCGTCACGGTTTCAAAAGAGCAGGTGGAACTGGGCAACCGGATGTGCAAGGACCTGCCGGTTGAAATCAAACTCGACGACTACCGCAATGTCACCGGCCGGTACGACCGGGTCATCTCCATCGGGATCATGGAACATGTGGGCCTTAAAAACTACCGCACCTACATGGAAACCACAAACAACTGTTTAAAAGACGACGGCATCGCCTTTATCCATACCATCGGCAATAATATCAGCACGGCTGCCGGCAATCCCTGGACCACCCAATATATTTTCCCGAACAGCATGCTGCCCTCAATCGCCCAGCTGGCAGGCGCCATGGAGGATTTATTTGTCATGGAGGACTGGCACAACTTCGGACCGGACTACGATAAAACATTGATGGTCTGGTATGACAAATTTGAAAAAAACTGGCCGCGGTTTAAGGAACAGTACGGGGAACGATTCCGGCGCATGTGGCATTTCTACCTGCTCTCTTCCGCCGGTGCCTTCCGATCCCGGATTATCCAGCTCTGGCAGATCGTCATGACCAAGCCCGGAACCCCCCAACCCGAATGCCGGCTCACTTAACCGCCCCCGGGGACAGCCATGGAGCGCCGAAATGATTGATAAAACGGCGATTATTGTCGGCGGCGGGCCGGCCGGCGCCGCGTGCGCCTGGCGGCTCAAAAAAGCCGGGGTTGACGCCCTGATTCTCGACAAAAAAACGTTTCCCCGCCTGAAGCTATGCGCCGGATGGGTGACCCCAAAGGTCTTCAATCTTTTAGGGCTCCATCCGAAGCGCTATCCGCACAGCATCATCGCCTTTGACCGGCTAGTCTGTTATTTCCGGGGCGTTCGCGTCCCCGTGAGGACCCGCCAGTATTCCATCCGTCGTTATGAGTTCGATGCATGGCTGCTCGAGCGCTCCGGCGCGCCAATGGATCAGCACCGCGTGGGGAGCATTCGGAAGGAAAACCGGCATCATATAATCGATGACCGGTATCGCGCCAAATATCTGGTAGGCGCCGGCGGCACCCATTGTCCCGTCTATCGCCATTTATTCAGCCGTATCTCCCCGCGTCCGGAGACATCCCGAATCGCCACGGTGGAAACGGAACTGCGGTATGATTATATTGATAGCAATTGCTACTTATGGTTTTTTGAAGATGGGCTGCCCGGATATGCCTGGTACGTGCCGAAAGGTAACGGCTATTTAAATATCGGCATCGGCGGCAAACAGACGGCAATAAAAAAACAGGGCCGGACAATCAATGAATACTGGAGACGGTTTGAACAAAAATTGGCTGCCGCAGGGCTTGTGATCGACCGAGAGTTTGATGCCAAAGGGCATATCTATTATATTCGGCATAGAACGCCCCGGCTTCAAACCGACAACGCCTATCTCACCGGCGATGCCGCAGGACTGGCCACCGTGGATATGGGCGAGGGTATCGGGCCGGCCATTAGAAGCGGCCTAAGGGCGGCTGATGCCATCATTCATAAGAGGCCCTACCGGATGCCCCAAGGGGCCGGGTACTCGTGGCCGGGTATTATCGGCTCCGGAATAACGGCTTTTTTTAACCCCAAATAGAATAGAACGCTCTTCAAATGAAAGGAATCCATCATGTCAAGTTTTATTGAACGGATGCTCGGAGCGGCTAAGCTCGACGTCAAAACCTATGAAGAGGTCGAGGCCGATACAAGCGCCCTGGGACAAGCGGTGGGCGTCGTCCTTATTGCCAGCCTGGCCGCAGGTATCGGAACCCTAACCCGCGCAGGCCTCAGCGGCCTTGTTTACGGTCTTATCGCCGCCCTGATCGGCTGGTTTATCTGGGCGTTTATTACCTACCTGGTCGGCACCAAACTGTTCCCGGAGCCACAGACAAAATCCGATATGGGGGAGCTTCTCCGTACCATCGGTTTCTCCAGCTCTCCCGGCATCATTCGTATCCTTGGGATTATCCCGGCTTTGGAAGCATTGGTGTTTCTGGTTGCGGGCATATGGATGCTGGTTGCAATGGTCATCGCCGTCAGACAGGCCCTTGATTATACCAGCACATGGCGGGCTGTTGGCGTGTGCGCCATCGGCTGGATCGTTCAGGTAATCGTCATTGGTCTGATGTTTGCCGTCTTCGCCGGGCCTCAAGGGGCGGGGCAATAAAGCTTTTATGGAAAACAGGTCAAACTTTTTTGTCCGCATAAACGGCAACTTGTGGATTGTACTGGCTGCAACGGCGCTGCTCCTGACAGGCTGCGGCAGCCCGAAAAAATATACGGTCCCGCAGATCCGGGCGGAATATGAAGAGGCGTCGCCCGTGCCGGCGAAACAAGTATCCCCCGGCAAAAACCGCAGGGACCGGCCGCCAGATAGCACGGAAGCCGGGTTGGACTTCCCTCTCACCCTTTCCCGGGTCATTGATATCACCATTTCAAACAATCCAAATCTGCAACAGGCCGTGCATCGCATCTCCCAGGCCAAAGCCATGAAGGACCTGGCGGATTCGGCTTTCTGGCCGTTCGTGGGGCTTTATACCGAATATATGCAGGGGGATACGCCTTCAGCCTTTTGGTATAAAAAGATGGATGGAAGAAATGTCCGGCCAGAAGACTTCAATGCCCCTGACGATTTTAATGATCCCGGATGGTTTGAGAACTATGAGACCGGCTTAGAGGCGCGCATGAACCTGTTCAACGGGGGAAAGGACTATTTGGGGCGCAAAATGGCCGGGCAGGCAATTGATATTTCCCGGCTGGACCGGCAGTCCATCGTAAATAGCCTGACCGCCCGGGTCATCTCCGCCTTTTACGAGGTCCTGGCCGCCCGGGAGTTTGTTGATATCGCAGAAGAAGCCGTGGCTACCGTCTCCGAGCAGCTCCGCGTCATCCGGGTCCAATACGAGGGCGGCGGCGCGCTTAAATCCGACATGCTCTCATTGAAAGTCCGGTTGGCCCGGACAAAGGAGTCCCTGGTGAAGAGCCGCAACCGATTTCAACTGGCCAAGGCGGCCCTTGCCAATCTTATGGGGCTGGATCCCGACGAATTCTCTTGCAGACGGGATTTTCTGACCAAAACCGGCGAAGCGCCCATTGAGGTACCGGACACTTACAGGGATGGCATCGTTCAGGCGCTCTCCAACCGACCCGAACTGAAAAAAGTCAGGGAGCAACTGATCAAATCCCGGATGGGCATGGACGCGGCAAAAACCGGGTATCTTCCCCGCGTGGATCTGATGGGCAAATACTATGTCGATGACCCGGCCATGGACTACGATTGGAACAAGGATAACTGGACGGCCGCAGTCATGTTTAACTGGGATTTGTTTGCGGGGTTTTCCAGAAAAGCCCGTGTCGATAAAGCCGATGCCATTGTAAAAGAAATGCTGGCCGCCGATCGGCAGGCGACCCTTGACGTTAAGCTGGATGTAAAAAACGCCTATCTTAACCTTGAAGCGGCCCGTGCGAAATATAAAGTGGCGGCAAGCAGCGTAGAAAGCGCCGAAGAATCCTATCGGCTGGTAAAGCAGCACTATGATGGCGGCTCGGTCACCATCACACGCTATCTGGAAGCCGAATTAGACCGGAACCGGGCCCGCATACGGGCAGCAGCCGCGTTCTATGACAAGATAAAGGCAAACGCCGACCTGGCCCGCGCGATCGGCAAATGGGCCGTGCGCAGTCCACAACCTTTTGAAAGATAGCGATCGCCATGAGAAATAAAAAACGAGTCCTCCTCCCCCTGCTCGTATGCCTGGTTATTGGGACCGCCCTGCTAGTCCTCTGGTTTTTTTCCAGGGACGAAATTTCCCCCGGCATGCTTGGACCGGATACCCCCCCTGCGGCGCAGGGGGCCGAAACAGTAAAGGCCGAGCTTGAAACGGTCACCGAATGGTATGGGGCGGTGGGCACGGTACAACCCCGCACCCAGGCGCGAATCGAGGCGCAGGTGTCCGGACAGGTGATGGCAGTGCGGGTCAATGCCGGTGATAGGGTAAAAAAAGGGCAGCCGCTGGTTTCTCTTGATGGCCGACAGTTAAAGGCCCGATATTCGCAGGCGGCCCAGTCTTTAAAAACGGCAGTGTCTCAGAAAGAACAGGCCAGACAGGCGATCAATGCGGCTGAAGCCGCTTTTGCGGAGGCGAAATCCGCCTATCATCGGATAAAAAAATTTTTCGATGCAGATGCCGCTACCGAACAGGATCTGGAGCAGGCCCGATCCCGTTATCTTCAGGCCAGGGCCGCGTTAAAACGGGCCAGAAATGGACTTTCAGGGGCTTCGGCCGGTGTTCGGATGGCCGAAGAAATGGTTCAGGAGGCAAAGATCGGCTTGGGCTATACCGAAATCAAGGCACCGGCCAAAGGCGAGGTGTTAAAACGGCTGGTGGATCCCGGCGATCTGGCCATGCCCGGAAAGCCCCTCTTGCTCCTTAAAACAGCGGGCGGTCTGCAGCTGGAATCCTATGTGCGGGAGAGCCTTATCCAACGGGTTAAGCCCGGGGCCAGGCTTCGCGTGGAATTGACGACCCTGCAGCAAACAGTTGACTCGCGGGTCGAGGAATTAATCCCCTATGCCGACCCCCAGACCCGGACTTTTCTGGTCAAAAGCAGCCTCCCGAACACGGCCGGCCTGTATCCCGGTATGTATGGCAAACTGCTGATCCCCTACAAACAGGTTGAACTCGTCCTGATTCCACGATCGGCGATTGATGAAGTCGGCCAACTGGAGCTCGTCATGGTAAAAACCGCCGACGGCTGGAAGCGTCGCTACATCAAGACCGGCAGCATTTACGGGGAAAAAATAGAGGTGTTGTCCGGTCTTTCAGGCGGTGAAATATTGAAGTTAAAAGGATCGGCCAATGGCAGATAACGGTGATGCGCCAAGCGGTCTGATCCCCGGCATTGTCAGGCCCTTCCTTTACGGCAGGCCCGCCATCCTCCTGCTGATTGTCGCCCTCTGCATGGGGGCTGCCGCCATTATGATCACGCCCCGCGAGGAGGACCCCCAGATCGTTGTCCCCCTGGCCGATATTTATGTCAAGGCCCCCGGCGCCTCACCGAAAGAAGTCGAGAAACTGGTTGCGACGCCCCTGGAACGCCTCTTATGGCAAATCGACGGGGTTGAATACGTCTATTCCATGTCTCATAAGGGCCAGGCCATCGTGACCGTAAGGTTTTACGTGGGCGAGGATCGCGAAAAATCCCTTGTCAAACTGCACAACCAGATTACCATGCACATCGACCAGGTGCCGCCCCTTGTGCGCAGCTGGGTTATCAAGCCCATAGAAATCGACGATGTGCCCATCGTCAACCTGACCCTCTATTCGGAGCGCTACGACGATCACCACCTGCGTCGCATCGGCGAAGAGGTTTGTTGGCGACTCTCCCAGCTTGAAGATATCTCCCGAACATCCATAACCGGGGGGCGGGCGCGGGAGGTTCGGGTGGAACTCCTACCCGAACGGATGAATGGGTATAACATCTCCCCCCTTCAGGTCCGTCGGGCCCTGAAGGGGGCGGACGCAGCAATCACCGCCGGCCGTATCAACCGGTTCGACCAGAACTTCATGGTTAACACCAATTCATTCCTCCAGTCAGTCGGTGAGGTGGAAAACCTGGTTATCGGGGTCCATCAGGATCGGCCGGTTTACCTGCGTGACCTGGCAAAGATAAGCGACGGCCCCGCCGAAGCGGAAAGCTATACCCGCATTGGGCATTCCTACAGGCACCGCCGGGCCCACCAGATGCAGGAGCAGCCCCTGGAATTTCCGGCAGTAACGCTTTCTTTGGCGAAGAAGCCCGGCACCAATGCCGTGGATGTGTCCAAAAATATCCTGGCCAAGCTCGAGCGGCTCAAACAAACGGTCATACCGGCGGATGTGGAAGTGGCGGTCACCCGTAACTACGGATATACCGCACAGGAGAAGGTAAACGACCTGTTGAGCTCTCTGGGCTTTGCCGTACTGACAGTGGTGGTGCTTCTGGCCCTTACCCTGGGCTGGCGCGAGGCATTGGTGGTGGCGGTGGCCGTACCAGTGAGCTTCAGCCTGGCGCTTTTCGTAAACTATCTGCTGGGCTACACCATCAACCGGGTGACCCTGTTTGCCCTGATCCTCTCCCTGGGACTGGTGGTGGACGATCCGATCACCAATGTGGACAATATTCAGCGGCATATTTTCATGGGCCGCAAAAAGCCCTTTGCTGCGACGCTTTTTGCCGTTCAGGAGGTACTGCCGCCGGTGATCATGTCAACCATTGCCATCATTATCTCCTTTGCCCCGCTTTTTTTCATTACCGGTATGATGGGCCCCTACATGGCACCCATGTCTGCCAACGTGCCATTGACGGTTATCTTTTCAACGCTCTGTGCGCTGACCATTGTTCCCTGGATGACCTATGCGCTGCTAAAAAAACATCCGGCTGCCGAGGGCCCGTCGCCGCAAAACGCACAAAAAGGCACACCGCAATGGATTTTTAACGCCTACCGGAAACTGGTCACCCCCTTCCTGGATTCCCGGGCCAAACGATACCTGCTTTTGACAGGCATTCTTCTGCTGCTGGGGCTCTCAATCTCCTTGGTGCTTTTGCGTGTGGTACCGCTTAAAATGCTCCCCTTTGATAACAAGAATGAATTCCAGGTGGTCATTGATATGCCGGAAGGCACGACGCTTGAGACGACAGACGCGGTGGTCCGCGATTTCGAGGATTACCTGCGCCGTATCAGGGAGGTCGAGAACTTCACATCATACGTGGGCGCACCATCGCCCATGGACTTCAACGGTATGGTACGGCATTACTATCTTCGGAAGGGGGAACATCTGGCCGATATCCGTGTGGATCTGGCGGTAAAGGGCCGGCGGCAGCAGCAGAGCCATGCCATCGTGCTGCGACTGAGAAACGACCTGATGGATATCGCCGAGAAAAACAATGCGAGGATTCAAATTGTAGAAATGCCGCCGGGGCCGCCGGTTCTGGCCACAATTGTGACGGAGATCTATGGAGCGCCGGATAAATCCTACGGCGAACTGATACAGGCCGCGGAACACATCAAAACGCTCATGAGACGGGAGCCCAATGTGGTGGATATCGATGACATGACCGAGGTGCCGCACGACCAGATTGATTTCGTGGTGGACCGCGAAAAGGCGGCGCTTCACGGCGTCTCCACCCAGGCCATTATCAGCGCCCTTAAAATTGCCGTGGGCGGGGAGACACCCGCGACGGTGCATTTTCCCAATGAACGGCAGCCCCTGCAGGCGAAGCTGATACTGCCCCGAGAAAGCCGAAGCGATATGTCAAGCCTCACGCAGATTCCCATGGCCACGGCAAACGGCAAAATGGTCCCCCTGGCCGAGCTGGTAGACATCGAGCGCACCCCCAATGCCCAGACGATTTATCACAAGAACCTGGATCGGGTGGTCTATGTGCTCGCCGAGGTCGCCGGCCGGGCGCCGGCTGAGGCCATCCTCGGCATGCAGGGGGAGCTCTCGGAGAATCCGCTCCCCTCCGGCATTCAGGCTGAATGGGCCGGGGAGGGGGAGTGGCAGATTACGCTGCGGGTATTCCGGGATATGGGCATTGCATTCGCTGCGGCCCTTATCGGCATCTACATCCTGATGACCCTGCAGACCAGCTCCTTTTTCATGCCGATCCTCATCATGATGGCGATTCCCCTTACGCTCATCGGCATCATGCCGGGCTTCTGGCTGTTAAATTGGGTCTCCGGCGGGATAGTCGGCGGCTACAGCGATCTGGTTTTCTTTACTGCCACCAGCATGATCGGAATGATCGCCCTTGGCGGCATCGTGATCCGAAACGCCATTGTGCTCATTGAATTCATTCAGGACGCCTTAAAAAACGAACTCCCCCTCAAGGAGGCCATCCTTCAGAGCGGCGCCATCCGCATGCGCCCCATTGTGCTTACCGCCCTGACAACCGCCCTGGGCGCCTGGCCGATTACCCTGGATCCGATTTTTTCGGGTCTCGCGTGGGCGCTTATCTTTGGGTTAATCGCCTCCACGCTCTTCACCCTCCTGGTGGTTCCGGTTGCCTACTATGCCCTCTACAGCCAGCAGAAGTAGAAGCCGCTACGAGCCCCCATCCAAGGCCTGTTGGAGGGGGTGCAGCCCGCCGCCGGATTCAAATGCCACCAGTATTTTCAGGCTTCCGGGCGTCATGGCGTGTTCAAAAGCCCGGGCAAAATCGGCAAACGGATAAACGCTTTCCACCAGCGGGGCCGCATGGATCCACCGGTTGGCCAGGCACTTAACGGCAAATCCGATATCCCCGCATCGGGATCCCAAAAGCGTTATCTCGTCTACCACGAGTTCGGCCAGATTGATCTCTGACGGCCGATGAGAAGTCGTCTTAGCCACAATGGTCCCCTCCGGGGCTACCAGCTTAGCGGCCTGATTGACGGCCTCCGGGTTGCCGGTGGCCTCCACCACCACGTCAAAAGCGCCTCTCAACCGCTGTTTTAGCGCTTCCGGAGAAACTTCGGAGACGTTTATGGTGCTTATGTTCTCTCCGGCAGCAATGCCAAGCTTCTCCGGATGCCGGCCCAGAAGCGTCAAATCGGAAGTATAGTGATTAAGCGCCAACGCACACAACAGCCCCATTTTACCGTCTCCCATGACGGCAATCTTTGTGTTATGCCGGATATGAACCTGTTGGGCGATTTGAAGGGCGGCCGCCAAAGGTTCGGCAAACACCGCATCAATGGTTTCAAGGCCTTCCGGCAGCACCCTGAGGTTCTCTATCGGGACGGCACAATAATCGGCAAAGCCCCCGTCTTTATCCCGAATCCCGAGGGCCCTTCGCAAAGGACAATGCCGGGCATCACCGATTTGGCACCTCAGGCACTTGCCGCATCCGATATTAATATCGACGGTCACCCGTTTTCCGACAAGCTCCGGCGCCTGCGGCGCCTCTTCAACCCGGCCGACGAACTCATGGCCCGGTATCCCCTGAAAATTCTGATAGCCTTTGTACAATTCGATATCAGTGGCGCAAATACCCGCCATCAAAACCTTGACAAGCGCATCAGCCCCGGAAATATCCGGCGGGGGGACATCGGCCATAACGATCTTCTGGTTTTGGAATCTAACCGCTTTCATTGCTATAACCCGTTGAATGTTAAGTATGACGTTTGAGACCCGTCAGTCCGTCATCTGGTAGAAATAGATCGGGTCGTTATGGCGCGAACCCGGCGGCCGTAAAATTTTAAGAGGATACTTAAAACCCAGGGACTCATCATATCAGCGGGAACGTGGCCCCGCCATCCGGAAACACCGCCACCCGGGCGTTTTTTTTCAACTTCCGGGCGCCGTTTTCAATAACCGACTGCGGGGATTCACAGTGATGAAAAAAACCGAGATGCCGGATTTCCGATTCTGAGAGGCTCGGCACATAACAGAACAAGTGATATTCCCGAATCAGGCGCATGGAGTAATAGGCAAGAAACCGTTCCTCAACATTCAAGTCCTTTTTGACGAGATTTAAAAACCTCATGACATTGGATTTTCCGATCACCCGGAGGATGGTTCTTAATACCGACAGCGGGGGCGGCTTGTCCGGAAGCGGGATATCATCCAGCCCCCGCTCCGCCCGAAGAAATGCCATCACCACGCCGCCGGGCTTTAGCGCCGGAAGGGCGTTGCCCACGCATTTCATGCTCTGTTTGAAATTGATCTCCATGGGATAGGAGTTGACGAGCACGGCATCCACCGGCTGATCCAGCCGTATACCAGCAGTTTTCATACAATAGTCGACACCCTGCCGGTGGGCCGCAACAGGGTCTCCCGCAAAGGCGGCGGTGATCTCGCGTTTTTCATCAAGCATCACATTGATACAAAAAATATCGGCCGCAACAAACCGCCGGACTTCCTCCAGATCCTTCCTGAACAAATTCTCATCCGGCATCAGCCCCACCCGGTTAAACAGATACGGCGGTTCGGCGATCATGCCATGATGATGGCCGATCGCCATGGCCGACGCCATGCCGGGAAAAATATTTTTCAACCCCCCGCCGAAGCCGGCCCACAGGTGGGGTTCAATCATCCCCACCACAATGATCAAATCGCTTTTTGCCAGCCTTTTGTTGAGTACCAGGGGGGTACCTCGGGATGTGGTGCCGAATTGATGCTGGGCCTCTGCGTCAAAAGCATCGTGATTGGACCAGGAAACCCGCGCCAGATTCTCGGCCCCGATTTTTTCGGCCATTTCATCCTCTGTCATGGCGGTATGGATACCGGGTGCCGGCATCACATGGATGCGGTCAGGATGAGCCCCCGACGCTAACAATCCATCCAGAATGAGGTGAAAGAACTGATGGGCGGGCGTGGGGCGGGTATTATCGTCAACAACAATCAGGATCCGCCTGCCGGCAAGCGCCCTTCGTGGGATTGGCGCCGCATGGATCGGGGCATCAAGGGCCGCCTGAACGATATCCGCCCCGCTTTTGTCCACAGGGCGGGAGATGTCCGCCCGCTCCGGCAGATGAACCCGCCAGGCTTCCGGCAGGGAAGCCGTCAGAATATCTTTGCCCCAGGGCAATTGAATTTCCATCGTCAACCTCCAAAAGAGCCCATCCGAACACCGGCTCTTTTACCATTTGATGGCTTCGTAAAAAGTCCAATATCTGTGTTGCGCTTCCATCCCTCGGAATTTCACGTACAGCTAAGTACGCTGCATTCCTCGGGATTTGCGACGCCTTGATCTTGAACTTTTTACTTTGCCCTCCCAAAATCGACTTTTTACGAGACTGTCACCATTTGTGCGGTGAATGCCGCTTGTCATTTCCATGGCGCCGGCCGATACGCGCCAAATGGCCCACAGTTTTATCCGACCATCACTACTGGGAAGCATTTAATATCACTGCGGAGGCCTCATTAATTGCCAGCTCGAATAAGCCGTTACATGCTGCGGAATTGGAGATAAATTCCTGGAATTCATCCCAATCGCTGAAGCCCTGGCCGGTAAGCGCCCGACATTCAGTGGATCCGGCGGCCTGTCTGAAACGCTCCACCACTCTGCGGCCCGCGGCAAACGGTTCATCCAGCGTTTTGGGCGACCGGACCAGGAGGTTCGTATGGCCCCTGAGAAAACTCTTCATGTTTTTCCAGTAGGAGATGTTCCTAAGGTCCATGCCCATCACCTGATTGATCCCCATGATCGCACCGGCAAGCGCCCCGCAAATACCGCCGTTGAAGCCAACCCCGCCGTCAAAGACGAAAGCCATTTTTTCCAGCAACGGATCGCCGACCCCGGTTTTTTCCCGGATACCCGCAAGAACGGCGCTCGCACAATGGAGCGGCGGCTTGTCTCCCATCGGGGAGCGCGAGGCCGTAATCGATAGGGGATTTTTTGAGGCCTCGTATAAGTATCGCGTGGCCCCCCGAAGATGCCAGATGCACTTTCCCACCCTATCGCCCGGCAACAGGTAGCGAAGCTGCCCCCGGACCCGATAGAAATCCACCCCCATTCGTTCCCTGCACAGGAGCGTGCCATAGGTATCTCGGAACCAGTCAGTATAATCCGTTACCCGCTCAAGCACGGCTCTCTCCGCCAAGGCCCCCTTTCGCGAGATATCGTCTCGATGCATCAGCGCCAGCGAGAGGGCGCCGCCGGTTACGACCCCGCAGGTGGAGCCGCTTGCCACCACCCCGCCCTCGAGCCCGGTAAGGGCTTTTAAAAGTTGATCCTCCCGGCTGCCGATCATATCCTGACAGATTTCATGGGTGGTCAGCGCACAGTTCATGTTCTTGAGCAGACCATAGGCCGCCCGCCGCCCCCAATACCCTTTACTTTTCTTTTTTGCGTCCTTTTCCACGGCTATCCCCCAAGCGTACACTAAACATTACTTTTAGGCGCGGTCCCGGGCCTTGGTCCGGGGGTTACTTACAATTATCCCTTAATTACCCCTAATAGACAAAGAAATCAATTAAAATTAAACGCTTAACCCCCCCCCCCCCCCCCC
>JAGXLR010000087.1 GCA_018334555.1 Desulfobacterales bacterium | reverse complement strand
TGGCGGCGCAGCTTGAGAATCGAGATGCTTAACGAAGCTAACAGATAAAATTTACATAAGTTTGCCCAAGATTGCCAGCATAAAGTTGATGGCCTCATAAAAAGCGGCTTATTCCGCTGACCAAAATTCAAAACAACGGGGCATTCGAAAATCGACTTCTAAGTAACTTGAAAATATATATTAATATTACAGAAGCTTAGCTCTCTGTCATTCCGAGAAACGAAAGTGACGAGGAATCTTGATTGTTAAAGATTTCTCGCTGCCGCTCGAAATGACAATGCGGATGTTTTTTAGAGTTACTTTCTGCAAAAATACCGCGGCGGCGGAATAAACCGCTTTTTACGAGATTGTCCTTTTTGGAATTTGTTGGAAAATGGTAACATAAATGTTTAACTGTTTAACTGGGGGCCTTTTTTCAAACGATAAGGAGAAAAATTAATGGAATACGCCAGGCGAAGCTTTTGGGGATGGGGGTATGCCGACGAAAAACTGCCCGAGGCATTTATTCAAAACTTCAAATCCATGGTTTTGGAAGTATTCGAAATGAGCGAACTGGCGGAAACGCCCCCGCCGCGCATCGAAGACATTTCTCTTCGCCCGCCCCGTTTTTCACTGCCTGAGCCGCTCGCGCATTTTTGTGTGGATACCCCCTTCGATCGCGCCGGACACACCTTTGGCAAGGCGCTTCGTGATGTGCTGCGGGCGCTTGACAAACAGTTCGACAATCCGCCGGACTATGTGGCCTATCCGCGGACCGAGGCGGATATTCAACAACTCATGGATTTCTGTGCCTCCCAATCCATCGCCCTGGTTCCTTACGGCGGCGGTTCAAGCGTGGTCGGCGGCGTGGAACAGCCGCGCTCCGTCGGATATAAAGGCTCTATTTCCTGTGACATGCTTCATTTCAACAAAATCATTGCCGTCAATCCCTTACCCCGCACCGCACGGATACAGGCCGGCATTTACGGTCCGGCACTGGAAAAGGGGCTCAAGGCATACGGCCTGACATTACGGCATTTCCCGCAAAGCTTTGAATTTTCGACGTTGGGTGGCTGGATCGCCACCCGGGCGGGCGGTCATTTCGCAACCCTGTATACCCATATCGACGAGCTCGTAGAAGCCATCCGGATGCTCACCCCGGAAGGCGTCTTTGAAACCCGGGAACTTCCGGGTACGGGTGACGGACCCGATGCCAACAGGATGCTGACCGGATCCGAAGGCATTTTCGGCATTATCACGGAAGCCACCCTGCGTCTGCAGACCATCCCCACCATGCGCGCATCCGCATCCGTTAGGTTCAAGGATGAAAACGCCGGCATCGATGCGGTGCGCCAGATCAGCCAATCCGGCCTCTATCCGGCCAACTGCCGGCTGATCTCGCCGTTGGAATCCTTTTCCATGGGTATCAGCGACGGCACCCATGCGGTTCTGCTCCTGGGCTTCGAATCCCACGACCACCCCCAGGAGGCTAAACTGCAGCGCTCCCTCGAAATCTGCCGTTTATGTCAGGGCACCTGGAATGACAAGGAGGTTCGCACGAGCCGGTCAAAAGAACCCGCCGAAGCCAACGTCAGCCAGCAGTGGAAGGAAAACTTCCTCTTGGCGCCATACATGAGAGATGTGCTCGCCCGCTGCGGCATCATTACCGAAACCTTTGAAACCGCCGTCACCTGGGACCGGCTGGATAACTTTCATGGACGCGTACAGGCGGCAACCCAGACGGCGCTGAATGAGATTTGCGGCAAAGGTCTGGTGATGTGGCGTTTTACCCATATCTATCCAGACGGCCCGACGATCTACTATACGGTAGTAGCTCCTGGCAAGCGCGGCGACGCGATCAACCAATGGGACGGCGTCAAAAAGGCGGCATCGGACGCTATTATCGCCAATGGCGGAACAATCACCCATCACCATGCCGTCGGCCGGGACCACCGGCCGTGGTATGAAAAGTCGCGCCCCGCCCTGATGGGTGAAATCCTCGGCGGCATCAAACAGAGGATGGACCCCAGCTGGATTCTAAACCCGGAAGTGCTCATCCCGCCCAAAAAGAACTCGTAAAAGCTCTCTTTGCGCAACAAGCGAAATTTTTGCAGAAAGCAAGCCCTGCGGTCGGAAACCGCCTTCCTCCCGATACCTCTCGCTGTGTCCCTGTTATCCCTTCAAGTGGATCATCATGATCCAACTGGGTAGACATGCCTACCCAGTTTTCTCTTCCTTTTGATGTTCACCCCCTTCTTCTTTTTTTATAAATCTTTTTATTTCAGTAAGTTATATTGATCCAGTATTCTTGGCATTTTAATTGCATACCTACTAATTATTCATACTGAACAAGTCCTAATTTGGGTAGAAAATAATCAGGGAGTTGGGAGGCAGGGGATGAATGAGGGGAAAAAAATGCGGGTGCTGATGGCTAAACCGGGGCTGGATGGACATGAAAGGGGGGCCCATGTTGTGGCGCACGGCCTGCGGGATGCCGGTTTTGAGGTGATTTACACAGGGCTGCGGCAGACCACAGCCCAAATTGTCAATACGGCCGTCCAGGAGGATGTGGATGTCGTCGGTCTCTCGATCCTGTCCGGAGCCCACCTGTCTTTGTCCCAAAAAGTTATCGACGGCTTGAAAAACGCGGGAGCGGAGGATGTCATGGTAATTATTGGCGGCATTGTGCCGGATGAAGACATTCCTTCATTAAAAAAGATGGGGGTTCGAGAAGTGTTTACAGCCGGAACGCCGGTATCCGAAATCGCGAATTTTATCACCCGCTCAACCTGATTAGTATAAATTTTTCAGCGGCTTACCCCATTGTTGGCAATCTCGTAAAAAGTCGATTTTGGGATGGCAAAGAAAAAAGTTCAAGATCAAGGCGCGCAAATCCCGAGGAATGCAGCGTACATAGGAGTACGTGAAATTCCGAGGGATGCAGCGCAACACAGATATTGGACTTTTTACGAAGCCATCAGGGTCAGTCAAATCCTCAAATGCCTGGGAACAGATTTATGTCAGACAATAAAAAACGCTTGAAAAACATCGAATATGCCGAAGCGGAATGGAAAAAAAATGTCCTTGATAAGCGGGTGGGCCGGTTTAACCTGTCGAAAAGCCCCACCCGCTTTTATTCCCCGCTTGCCGTCAGCAACTTCAACTTCCTGGAAAAAGTCGGATTCCCCGGTCAGTACCCTTTCACCGCGGGCAACAACCCTTTTGATTACTGGCGGGCATATGCCGAAGACGCCGCTAAAATGGGCTATCGGCCGGATTGGGGGGCCGCCAGCGGTGTCGGTAAATACGGGGGATTCGGAACGGCTGAGGATTACCGGGACTACCTGATCCGCATGCATTCCATGGGGAGAACCGGCGGGCCGAACATGGCTTTTGATCTGGCCACCCAGTGTGGATATGACTCAGACAGTCCTTATGCGGAAGGCGAAGTCGGCCGTGTCGGCGTCGCCATTGACGCTTTCAACGATTTTGCCACGATCTATGAGCCGTATACGGGTGATCTTGAAATTGACCGGGTCCCTTCAAACTTCACCATCAATGCCCCGGCAGCGATCATTATCGCCATGTACGCGGTGCTTGCCGAAAAAAGGGGAATCCCTCTTGAGAAGCTGCGCGGGACCCCACAGAATGATATACTTAAAGAATATATTGCCCGCGGCACCTATATATATCCGCCAAAGCATTCTCTCCGGCTTTTTCGCGACATCTGTGTATTCTGTACCCAGCATATGCCAAAACTCAACATCAACAGCATGGGCGGTTATCACATTCGGGAAGCCGGGGCGACACGTGTTCAGGACCTGGCCTTCTCCATGTCAAATGCAACCGCATATATACAGGCGGGGATTGACGGCGGCCTGGCGGTGGACAGCTTTGCCCCCAAGTTTACCTTTAATGCATTTGGCGGCAGCATGGAGATTTACCAGGAAATCGCCTTACAGCGCGCGGCCCGCCGGATCTATGCGCGCCTTCTTAAAGAACGGTTTAATGCGGAAAACCCAAGAAGCATGATGATCCGTCAACCGATTACCGCCCATATCGGATGCTCTTCAACCACCCTGCAGCGCACCCTTAACAATTTGACGCGGGCGGTCGTCGGCGGAATGGCCGCCGGCATGTCCGGCGGCATGCCGGGCGTTTTCCCGCCCTTTGACGAACCTTTAGGGCTGGGGCACAGCCAGGAGGCCGTGCAGCTTCAGCTCGATGCCACGCGCATCCTTATTTATGAAGCCAAAGTGGCAGACGTCAATGATCCGTGGGCCGGCTCCTATTTTATGGAATCCCTAACCGATGAAATTGAGGCGAAAAGTTTGGCTGAAATGGAAAAAATCGAAAACATGGGCGGTGCCGTAGCCGCCATAGAAAGCGGCTACATGCAGAAGGCGATCTCAAAGAGCGCCTATGAAAGGCAAAAGCGAATCGAGAGCCAGGAAGAATTTGTTGTGGGCGTCAACTGCTTTACCGGTGAGAATGAAATGGATGTAAATGTCAACCGGGTCGTTGAGGCCACGTACGATCCGGAACTGCTGAAAAGTGCGGAAGACAGGCAAAAACGAAAGCTGGCGGAACTGAAAAGGCAAAGGGACGGCAAGGCCGTCTCATCCACGCTGGCCGCATTAAAAGAACATGCCAGGGATGAAAACAAAAACCTGATGCCGGATATTTGCGAGTGCGTCCGGAACAACGCTTCATTGCAGGAAATTTGCGACGTGCTCCGGGATATTTTTGGTGAATTCCAACAAGCCAGGTTTTAAAAATTATGGTTGATGGCTTCGTAAAAAGTCCAATATCTGTGTTGCGCTTCCATCCCTCGGAATTTCACGTACAGCTAAGTACGCTGCATTCCTCGGGATTTTGCGCGCCTTGATCTTGAACTTTTTACTTTGCCATCTCTAAACTGACTTTTTACGAAACTGTCATGGTTGATCAAATGAAGATAACAAAAACTGTGGAAAACTCATGGCAAAGCCTGGTCGACGGGGTACAAGCCGGAAACATTCGCGCCATGGCAAGGCTGATTACCCAGGTGGAAAACCGGGAGCCCGGATGGAAGGATGCCATGAAGGCGATCTATCCGCATACCGGTTCCGCCCGGATATTGGGCATCACCGGCTCCCCGGGGGCGGGCAAGAGCACGCTCACCTGTGAAATAGCGGATGAACTCGTTAAACGGGGGCATCAAATCGGCATTATCGCCGTGGATCCGTCCAGCCCGTTTTCAGGCGGCGCGCTGCTCGGAGACCGGCTGCGAATGAAAAAAATTTTTACCCTGAAAGAAGTATTTATCCGCTCCATGGCCACCCGGGGGACGCTGGGGGGCATGAGCCAGGCGGCCCGGGACGTGGCCCGCATTATGGATGCGTTTGGCAAGGATGTCATTTTGATTGAAACCGTGGGGGTCGGCCAGGATGAAATCGAGGTGGTAAAGACCGCCGACCGGGTGATGATGGTCTGTATCCCGGGACAGGGGGACAATATCCAGGCTTTAAAGGCCGGGGTCATGGAAATCGCAGACCTGTATGTCGTCAACAAGGCCGATATGCCCGGTGCTGATGAAGTAATGGCCGATATTTACGCCATGCTGGAGTTGTCTTCCGAAGCCGGTCAACCGACTCCGCCGGTACTAAAAACATCCGCATTGAAAAATCAAGGAATTAGAGAACTGGTAGCAACGCTTATGGCCGATTCCACCGAAAGCAACAGACATGACGATAAAGAGGAAATGCGGATCAAAGAGGAGATATTTTCCCTTGTGGAAGACGAGGTGCTTCGGTTTCTGCGCCGCCGCTGGGAGGAGAACGGAGAAATCGCCGAGGCCGCCCGGCAGATGATTGAACAAAAAAAAGATCCCTACTCCATTGTGGCGGAACTGCTTAACCAGTTCATTTAAAAATCCGTTAACCCGAGTCTTTCTAAGGAGACCCGAATGATAGCGCAACCTCCTGGAACAACACAAAAACTCGCTGAGTTTATTGCAACAACGGATGCGGATAGGATTCCGGCAGACGCATATGAGCATGCGAAAGTGGCGTTTATCGATTGGCTGGCGGTCACCATGGGCGGCAAAGACGAGCCGGTTGTCATGAAGCTGCTGGACTATACCCGGATCATGGACGGCAATCCACAGGCCACCATCCTGGGGCACGGGGTCAAAAAAAACGTCAGCCAGGCCGCGCTGATTAACGGGACCGCCTCACATGCGCTCGATTATGACGACACCCTGGTCTCTTTCTTAGGCCACCCCTCTGTCACGCTTTTTCCTTCATTGCTGGCGCTTTCTGAATGGCAGGATAAAAGCGGCCGCGATTTTTTGACCGCCTACCTGATCGGACTTCAGGCGGGGGCCACCATCGGCGTATGCGCAGGGTTGGATCATTACATGGCCGGATGGCATGCCACCTCCACGCTGGGGCATCTGGCATCGGCCGCCGGATGCGCGAAGCTGCTTGGACTGGAAGCCAAACAGACCGCATATGCGCTGGGCATTGCCGGCACGCAGTCATCCGGCTTAAAGCGTGTCTTCGGCACCATGTGCAAGCCGTTCCACGCGGGAAAATCCTCCCAGGCCGGTTTGATGGCTGCGCTCCTGGCCCAAAACGGGTTTACCGGCCCGGAGGATATCCTGGAAGGCCCCCAGGGATTTTTTAACGTTTTGAAGGGCGCCGTCAATGAGGAGGCATTAGGACTGCTGGGGTGGGGATGGGATGTGGTCAACCTGTCCCAAAAATATCATGCCTCCTGCCATGCCACCCACTCCCCGCTGGAGGCGGCCATGACGATTGTAAAAGAAAACCGCATCGCCCTTTCCGATATCAGCCAAATCAAGGTGTATTCCTCCCAACTGGCTCTGGATGCGGCCGGCAGGGTCTCCCCGTCAAACGGGACGGAGGGAAAATTCAGCATCCCCTACTGCGTGGCCAACGCTTTGTGCACGGGGATCACCGGCAATCAGGCATTTACGGATGACCACGTCAAAAACCCGGATATATGCGCCCTGATGGACAAAATTAATGTGATCCTGGATCCTGAAAAGACCGCCTTGGAGGCACGCGTCGTCATTAAAACATCGAACGGCCGTAAATATGAAGGGGCTTCCGATATTCTCCAGCAGATACCGCCTTTGGAAATCAAAAGGGACCGGGTGGCTAAAAAATATGCCGATTTGTGCAGCCCCGGTTTGAGCGATGAAAAAATTCAGCACACATCGGAAATGATCCATAATCTGGACACAATAGGCAGCATGCGGGCGTTTGTGGAAAAACTTTAACCCTCTGCAGCCGGAGGTTAAGCATCATGAAGGATAAAGTGTTAGTCACGGACATTCAAAAATTCGCCGTCAATGACGGACCCGGCATCAGAACCCTGGTGTTTTTAAAGGGGTGTCCCATGCGATGCGAATGGTGCCACAATCCGGAGACCCGAGCCCCTTTTCCGGAAATCTATTGGAAAAACAGGCTTTGCGTGCAATGCGGCGCGTGCCTGGAGGTCTGCCCGAATCAGGCGATCAACCCGCCCATCCCTGTGGAGAAGGCCCGGTTAGAAGAGAGCGCCTACCATAAAATCATAAGGGAAAAATGCGACCGCTGCATGGCCTGTGTGGCGGCGTGCCGTTATGAGGCCCTAAGCATTGCGGGAAACCCTATGTCAGTTGATGAAATCCTCGATGAAGTGGAAAAGGACCGGCTCTTCTATGAAAATTCCGGCGGCGGCATGACGCTTAGCGGCGGGGAACCGACATTTCATGAGGATTTTTCAATCAGGCTGCTGAAAAGCGCCGGATCCAGAGGGCTTCATACCTGCCTGGATACCAATGGATTCTGTGAATGGGACACCCTGATTCGTGTGGCGGAGACCGCCGATATCGTGCTTTTTGATCTGAAACACATGGACCCCGTTTTTCATAAAAAAAGACCGGCGTGGATAATAAAAAAATTTTGAAGAACCTTTCGCTTCTCTCTGAAACCGGATTGGAAATATGGGTGCGTATCCCGGTGATTCCGGGCTTTAACGATACGATGGGCTTTCATACCCGGGCATCCGATTTCCTATCTCAACTCCCCGGTAAAATCAGCCGGGTGGACCTGCTGCCGTTTCACAACTGGTGCCAGGACAAGTACAACTGGCTCGGAATTGACTGGCCGATGAAGGATATTGAGGCCATGGAGGCGTCTCTTCTGGATATCCCCGCAGACGCATACAGAGACAAAGGCCTTTACACGACCATTGGCGGCTCGGGATTTGAGGCATCCGGAGAGGCGGCCGCCGGATAGGATTTTTACCAATAAACAAATGATCAACCCTATCACAGGAGGTAAAACCAATGACGACATGCCAGGAATGCAAAAACTTTTTCCCTTTAGAGGAAGACCCCAACCGGGGCGACTGTGTTCAGCGGGTGAAAGATCCCAGACAGGCGTACTATCAGGCGAAGCCGGTGAATGCGGAGGATGATGCAAGCGCCTGCGCTTCATTTCAAAAAAAGCAGCAATAGCCCGGTATTAAACCAAAACAATCCCAAAAGAAGGAGTGAACAATGGCACAACCCGCATTAAAAGATACCCGAGTCGAAGAATTTGAAAAAAAACAGGAGTGGTGGTGGGCGGCGGAGAAAAGACGCTCCGGCCGGCTGGATTACCTTCGGAAGGCCATCTGGAAAAAGGGCGCCATTGGCGGCCTGTATGCCCCGGGCGTTAAAACGGACCTGGAGCAGGCGGTCTTAACCACCAACATGGCGAAAGCGCTGGAGGGCTCACCCGATCCGTATGTGGTTAAAAGCGCCAAACTATTCGCCCATATTCTGGATAATAAAACCATCTTCATCACCGACCATGCGCAGCTGGTGGGATATACGGGGAGCCTGCCGAACACCATGAACTGGAACCCCAGCATCGCCTCCATCCTCAATTCTGAGGTTTTTAATGACCCCATCTCGATCCCTGAGCCCGTGGATAAGAATCAGGCGGTCATCCAGGAAATCGTCGACTACTGGGCCGGAAAAACCGATCTGGATAAAATGATGCCGGTCTTTGACATGGACGACCTGATGAAAATGCTCTCCGGCTCCATCGGCTGGGGGGTCCCGCTGGCAAGAGGCGGATATTCCAACAAGGACTACGAGTATATCATGACCGGCAAGCGGGGCTTTCAAGACATTATTGATGAACTGGACAAAAAGATGGATGAGATCGATGATGCGGTTCATGAGCCCACGGCAAACAAAGAAATCGCCATGATGTATGACAGGCTAAACAACTGGGAGGCCATGAGGATCGCCCTGGAGGCCGGCATAAGGATCGCCAAGCGATATGCCCGGCTCGCCAGAATAATGGCGGAGAACTTTGAGGAAGACCCCAAGCGGAAAGAAGAGCTTTTGAAAATCGCGGCCGCCTGCGAGCAGGTGCCGGCGCATCCGCCCCGAAACCTTCAGGAATCCTTCCAATACGATATTTTCATTCAAATGATGAGCCGTACCGAGGCGATTGAAGGGGCATGGCCCTGCCGGCCGGATTATTACCACGGCCCGTATTATGACAAAGATGTTCATATAGATAAAACCCTGACCAAAGAAGAAGCCCTGGATCTGGTGGGCGAGTTTTTGATCCGCGCCGCTGAGGTCTGCCAGTTCAAACCCAAATGGGCCCGGGAGGGGCTTCAAGGGATTGACGGCACGTGGGTATGGACCATGGGCGGTGTGGATGAAAAGGGAAAGGACGCCTGCAACGATCTAACGATCGCCTTCATGCAGGCGGCCCGGCTGGTTCGCGTGGCCAACCCCACCTTTGCCTTCCGGTGGCATCCCCAGGTAAAGGATGAGGTCATGCGGGAGGTCTTTGAATGTATCCGGCACGGACTCGGATACCCCTCTATTCGAAATGATCCGATCCTTGTTTCAAACGCCATGCACTGGCACGGGCATCCCATCGAGGAGGCCCGGCTGTGGGTCCATCAGGCCTGCATGTCGCCGAACCCCACCACCAAACATGGGTATCAGCCCATGCGCATGGCCAACGCCACCGCCAACTGCGCCAAGATTATCGAGTATGTATTTACCAGCGGCTTTGATCCGGTGGTGAACATGCAGGTGGGCGCGGAAACACCGGATGTGTCGACATTTAAAAATTTTGAAGCGTTTTTTGACGCGTGGGTATTGCAGATGCGAACCATTTTCAGCATCCTCGTCCGGTCGGTCAACAGGGCCCGGCTGCTGGCCCCCACGATGACCCCGCGACCGTTTCTTTCCGGATTGTCCGAGCGCTGTATCGAGTCCGGACAGGACACCTGCGATCCGTCCATCGCAAGGGGCAATGCGTGGATCACCGCATTTACATGGGTGGAAAATGCGGACAGCCTGGCCGCGGTCAAGAAGCTGGTGTTTGACGAGGGGAAATACAGCCTGGCCGAACTCAAAGACGCGCTGGCCAAAAACTGGAACGGCTATGAGGACATGCGGCTGGATTTTGTCAAAAATGCGCCCAAATGGGGAAATGATGATGACGATGTGGATAGGATCATGCTGCGGTGTCTGGATGCGTGCGCAAAATTCTCAAAAGAGCTGAAATGCCCGTGCGGCAACAACTGGCCGATCCTTCCGGAAAATGTCAGCGGCAACATCCACTACGCCAATATCGTGGGCGCCCTCCCCAACGGGCGGCGCCTGGGCGACGCCCTTTATGACGGGGGCATCTCACCGGGGCCCGGGCTTGACAAAAAAGGGCCCACGGCCGTGCTGAAATCCTGCGGAAAGATAGACCACGTCACCCAGGGCCGGGCGTTTCTTTTAAATCAACGGCTGTCCCCGACGCAGCTGGCCGGTGAAAAGGGCTTTCAGCTATGGAAGGCCTATATGCGAACCTGGGCGGATCTGGGACTCGATCACGTCCAGTTCAACATGGTCGATGATGCAACACTTCGCTCTGCCCAGAAGGACCCGGAAAAATACCAGGAGGTCATTGTCCGGGTGGCCGGCTACAGCGCGCATTTCGTGGATATCAGCCGCAAAACCCAGGACAATATCATTCAGCGAACAGTTCAGGGCCTAGGATAAATGGCAGGCAGTCCGGTCGCTTTTCGGGGGATCGCGGCCGGGCTGCGAACAAAATAACCTCCAAACGGAGGATAGATATCATGTCCAGAAGAGAAGAAAAACGAAAGGCATACGCGGGTATGCTAATGCCTGACAAAAAGGAAGCATCCGGAACCGCGTCCAAGGGCGGCGGCGAAAAAATATGCGGCATCTGCAAGCATTATATGGAGAGCTCATGGTCCAGCGACGGCAGGGGAACCTGCAATCTTTTGAAGCTCGGCTCCGATATCAAAAGTCAGCCGCCGGTTTACGTTCTTGAGGGAAAGGACGGCTACGAATGCAGTGACCCCATATACCGACGGTCAATGAGACAGCTTCAGGACAAAAAATAAAAAAAGGAGGAGAGCATGATGAAATGCATCGCATGCGGCAATGAATGCCCCTTAGAGGAGTTTCGCTATCTTTACAACGCACGGATAGATGCGCCCATCAGCATCAGGCAGTGCACGAAATGCGAAGCATGGATCGCCGTGGATGAGCTGAAAGGGGTTGCCCTTCAGCAGATCGGCCCGGGGGAGGCGCCCTGGGGGAAATCCGCCGGTATAGAAGGGCTTGCTGAATAGTAAAAAAATAATTGCATGGCAGTGTCATGCCAAAAAAGCGGCTAAACGGCTGAATATGGAGCATTATGATACCTAATGCCAAAAAACTGACCATTCCAAAACCGGACGATCATTTTTTTCTCGCCGCGGAGGTGGTTGAAAATATCAACCGACTATCGCTTCTTACAAAACGCCATCCCGTGAATATATTGGTGGCCGGCAAACAGGGATGCGGTAAGTCAACGCTTGTCCGGCAGTTTGCCGCCCGAAACAAAAGGCCGCTGGCGACATTTCAGATCGGGATCCTGTCGGAACCTGGACAGCTCTTCGGTGAACACGCCCTAAAAGACGGAGAGACGTATTATCGAAAATACCTTTTCCCGGACGCCATCCAAACGCCCGGCTGCGTCATTCACCTGGAGGAAATCAACCGTCCGGAACATCCCAAAGCACTGAACATGCTGTTTTCCGTGTTGTCCGAGGAACGAAGCGTTTATACCGATGAGCTGGATCATATCCGGGTGGCGGATGACGTCGTTTTTTTTGCCACGCTAAACGAAGGGGATGAATTTATCGGCACGGAAATGCTGGACGCGGCGCTTCGGGACCGGTTTTATGTCATACTACTGGATTACCTGCCCCCGGAAGTCGAGACCCAGGTGCTTCACCTGAAGGCGGGCATCGATGAGGCCGACGCCCAAACCATTGTGAATGTGGCCGGTAAACTGCGAAATAATTCCCGCGATCCGGTCGTGGTATCCACCCGGCATACCCTGATGATTGCGGAAATGGCGGCGGTCGGGACGCCTGTGGAACAGGCCTTTATCGGAAGCCTCCAGATCAGCCGAGACGTGTTGGAGTCGGTGCTGCTGTCCCTTCACGTGGAAAAGGGCAAAACCGGGAAACGAAAGAATAGAAATGGCTATCAACGCTATTAGCCCCAATCAGATCCGGACAGATAAAAAGCCGGGGGATCAGGCTTTGGCCAGTGAGCCCGGCAAACCGCCTGCCCTCTCATTGACCGCAGCAAGCGGTATTTCCGCGTACTGGCGCAAAAACACCTCTTCTATCGAAGCCGTGGAACTGGCCAACCTGCTAAGGGCCTTGCGAAAGGTTACCGGTCACTTGGGCGCCAATGCCGGCCGCATTGAATACGCCGGCATGTCCGGCAACCCTGAAAATGCAATTCTGATTGATCCGGAAATGGTAATGGGCCGGTATCCCGTGCCGGAAAAAACGGTGGACCATCTGATCGGGCGGGTGGTTCATGAGGCGCTGCGCCGTATTGAATGGTCTGATCATACCTGGAAAACGCTTGAACCGGCAATGGAGCAAATGCCGCCCTTGGCAAAAGTCGTCTTCCAGAAAATCGTCCGCATGGGCGAGGCTATTTATGTGGACCAGCGGGTGGAAGACGGCGTATTTGGTCTCTATACGCAGGTGGCGAGAGATAAAGCCATGCGTTATGATCCGCGCGCGTTTGTAGCGCATCGGCCGTGTGTGGATGAACTGCTGCTGATTTGGTGGGCGCGGGAATTCGGCGCCGTCCCCGGCCCGGATATAGCCTCTGAATACCCACCGCTTCTAAAGGAGTTGAAATTGCTGGCTTCAAGCTTGAAATCAGTAATAAAAAGCCCTGCCGGTGTGACCAAACGATGCGAACAAAGGGCCTCGCTCTATCTTGAGGCATGGGGAGAAATTAAGGATCGGATGGCCGACTGGAAAATCGTTGATAAACATCTTTACTGGATCCCATGTTTGAAAGGCCCAGGCATTAGTAA
>JAGXLR010000086.1 GCA_018334555.1 Desulfobacterales bacterium | reverse complement strand
AAACTTGAAAATCGCCCAATTCAGGTTCAAAGGCTTTGATTTTCTTAACCCAATACCTAACACCTATCCGACCGGAAGGGCACCTAAATTCAGCAAAAAAGGGTTGAGGAATTATCCATTTTCGGTATGCTCGTAAGGCAAAAATAACAGGAATAGGCGAAATCGACTGACGCCAATTATAACCGGAAAGTGCCGGAAAATGTCTCCGCGTTTATCCTTCTGGGCCGGAAAGAAAGCCTTTTCAAAGATCAAGGCATCCGGAATTTGTCCGGATGACGTAAAAGTTATCGCCGGTGCGGCCGGCGGTCCCAAATGGCTGATATTGAGCCGACTCGACCGCACCGTGTTCGCCTCCTGGCTAACGCCTCGAAAGGCCCCGTTGTTTCTTGTCGGCTCCTCCATTGCCGCCTGGCGATTCGCCGCTGTGTCCCAGCGGGATCCGGCGGCTGCCCTGGCGCGATTCGAGACGGCCTACCTCGAACAGTCCTATGATGTCAAGCCCTCGCCGGAATCCATCGGCCGGGAGCTGGACAAGATACTTAGCCGTTTGATGGGGGCGCGCGGGCCGGAGGAAATCCTTTCCCATCCGTTTCTCCGCCTAAATGTCATGTCCGTGCGGTGCAAGGGGCTGACCCACACGGACCGGAAGTCATGGCTGATGCCGGCCCTGGGGCTTGCCGCCTTGGGCAATGCCGTAAGCCGCCGCAGTCTGGGGCTGTTTTTTGAGCGCACCCTTTTCTACGACGGGCGGGATATCCCCCCGTATTTTGACATGAAGGGCTTCCCGATAAACCGGGTGCCGCTGAGTGTTCGTAATATCGAGCCCGCCCTGAGGGCTTCGGGATCCATACCATTGTTGATGAACGGGGTCAGGGCTATCCCGGAAGCGCCCTCCGGCACCTATCGGGACGGAGGCATCATCGACTACCATATGAATATTCCGTTTCTGAATGAGGAAGCCGGCATTGTGTTGTTTCCTCATTATACCGAACGGGTGGTGCCCGGCTGGCTGGACAAAAAAATTCCCTGGCGAAAGCCTGATGCCGGCTATATGGATCATGTGCTGCTGATTGCCCCGACATCGGCCGTACTGGATCGTCTGCCGCAGGGCAGAATACCGGATCGCAAGGATTTCGACGTCTATTCCGGGCGCGACGGCGAACGCGTGGCCAAATGGCAACAGGCCATCGAACTCAGCCGGGAAATGGCCGATGAGTTTATGGATGTTGTCGAGTCCGGGAAAATCCGGGATCGGATCCGGCCGATGGCTGAATGGCATTGAGGGGCAGCCGAACGGATCTGCCTTTGAAACCATCATACTCAATTATAACCACAATATGCGGATATCGGGGGATATTTAAAAAAAGTCGCTTGACATCGGGTGGATAATTTAATTTAATTAAACCTGTGATAAAGCCGAACCTATCGGAAGATAGGGGCGGAAAGTCACGGGTCTTGAAAAAGCTAAAGAAGATAGCCGGGCTGCCATGGCAATGGGCGTCCGGCTTTTTTTGTGGTTGACCGCTATTTTGGATGTTTGTTGGCTATTTTGCCGTCACGAGGGGACCGGGTATTTGTGTGGGAGGGGTGTCAGATAGTGGCGCAGCGGGTGGCTCCATTTGAAAGGTGTCCTATCTATGTATTGATAAGGGAGGTATAATGATGGAACCAATCGAATTGCAAAAGGATTTTTTTGAAGCCTGGCATTTGCTGCCGGAAGATTTCAGAGAGTCGCTCATTGAAATCAAAAGGAACCAGGATGAGATGGATACAACAGATCAGGTTATGGTCGGCCCTTGCCCGAATTGCGGCAGTACGAATACCCGTGACTGTGGACATACATCAATTGGCGATCCGACAGTGGGCTTTTGTATGGACTGCGGATGTATCGGATGTTTGATATGCGGGGCCGTATTTAACGATGGGGAGACGCAATGCCCCCATTGGGCGATCTGCAGGAATTGCTCGGCGCCCAAAAACGAGCGGGGGCATTGCTCGATTCCGATCTGGGAATGTCCCGCCATAAAGGAGTGGAAGGCCAAACGGCAGCATCAGTTCGAATTCTAACGGCCCTCCCCATGGCAAAACAACTTTTTTGTTCTTCAGTTGATGTCCTGAACAGCCATCTCCCGGAGTTTGAATTTTTGGATCTTACCGCTGGCGGTTGTGGGAAATTCGTCGATAAAATAGATGAACCGGGGAATTTTATAATAGGCGATATTTTCTTTGCAGAAGCTTCGGACACCCTCCTCGCGCATATCACTGCCGTTTTTTAACTGAATGAAGGCGGCGACCTCTTCACCGTATTTTTCGCTTGGCACACCAACGACCTGGGCATCCTTGATCTGTGGATGGGTATAGAGGAATTCCTCGATTTCTCGTGGGTAAATATTCTCACCGCCACGGATGATCATATCTTTAAGGCGGCCCTGGATGGTACAATTGCCCTGTTCATCCATGCTTGCAAGGTCGCCTGTGTGAAGCCAGCCGTCACTGTCGATGGCCTCCGCGGTTTTTTCCGGCATTTTATAGTAGCCCTTCATAATATGGTAGCCACGGCTGCACAGCTCACCCGTCTGACCGGGCGGGAGGGCTTCCCCCGTGACTTTGTCGAATATTTTGACTTCCACATGGGGTAGCGCCCGGCCCACGGTTTCCGTGCGGATGTTCATCGGATCGTCGCGCCGGGTCTGGGTGATGCCGGGAGAGCTTTCCGTCTGGCCGTAGACGATAGTTAGTTCCTTGGCGCCCATTTTCTGGATGACCCCGTTCATAACTTCAATCGGACAGGTAGAGCCGGCCATCACGCCGGTACGCAGATAGGGCGTATCATAGCTCTTTTTTTCCATTTCTTCGAGTTCGGCGATAAACATGGTGGGCACGCCATGCAGTGCCGTACAGTTAAGGGTACTGACGGCTTCCATGACAAGATCCGGCTTAAAGGTGGTGACAGGCGCCATGGCCGTCCCGGAAACCATGCAGCACATGGTGCCGATGACGCATCCGAAACAATGGAACATGGGCACCGGGATGCAAAGCATATCCTCCGGAGTGAGCGCCATAGTCTCCGCCATGCTCATGGCGTTTCCAATCAGGTTCCGATGGGTGAGCATCACGCCCTTGGGATAACCGGTCGTGCCGGAAGTATACTGCATCATAACCACATCATTGGGATCCAGGCTTTCGGATCTTTCGGCCAGTTCGGCATCGGAGACGTTCCGGCCGAGTTCGAGCATATCATTCCAGCTATACATGCCCGGTATCTTTTCATCGCCAAGGTGTACGATATTTTTAAGATAGGGGGCTTTTTCGGCATTTAATTCGCCGGGGGCGCAGTCCCTTATCTCAGGACAAACCTGGTGCAGGATTTCTATATATTCATTCTCTTGCCGAACCCCGTGGACCAGGATCAGCGTGTTGGCGTCAGACTGCTGAAGCAGGTACTCGAGTTCGAATGCTTTGAAATTGGTGTTAACCGTTACCATCACGGCGCCCATTTTGGGGCTGCCGAACTGCGTGTAAACCCATTCCGGCACGTTATTGGCCCACATGGCAATATGATCGTGTCGTTTGACGCCAAGGGCCATCAAACCCTTGGCAACCTGATTGCAGGTTTGCCTGAACGCTTTAAAGTTTTGCCGGAAATCATATTCGTAATACGCCAATGCAATGTGTTCTTCCAGTTCCCTGGCATTGTAGTCGACGACATCGCCGATTCGGGTTTTTTGGGTGTCAAATTGATGGGTCATTAATTTTTTCTCCTTTGGTGCGATGATATTTTTTTCCATTTAACGTCGGAGCGAAAATCTTCCTGCTGTTCGCTCCGCCGTATTTAGAAAACATTTTCCGCAACTGTAAACAATGTTTTTATAAATTTAAAGAAAAAATTGCATCGGCACCCCTTGGGCCCTTATTTTGCCTTTATAAAACCCATTTTATGTCATTGCGTTCCGGATCAAGCCCGGGATGACGGAAAGCCGGAATCCGATGAGTCCAATAGGCTCTGGATGGCGGAGCATGTTCGGCATGACGAACGTGGACTTCTAAGGAACTCGACAATATTTAATATTATTTTAGATGCTTTCGCTGTTGTCATTCCGAGGAGCGAAAGTGACGAGGGATCTTGATTGCTAAAGATTTCTCGCTGCCGCTCGAAATGACAATGCGGATGTTTTTTAGAGCTACTTTCTGCAAAAATACCGCGGCTGCGGTATAAACCACTTTTTACGAAGCCATCAATTGTTTGGATTCCAGGAGAGGCATCGGAGACAGGCTATTCAAGGGGGAACCCTTTGAGCACCGCTTCCATGCCGCAGCGCGCCAGTTCACGGGCGCTTAGCCATTTGGCACCGCACTTGAAAAATGTCGGTGCTTTAAGGAGGTTTTCGCTCAAAGACTGTTGGGTTTCGTTAAAGCGCTCACGCCATACGAGTTTTTCGTTTTTGATATCCACCAGATAAAGGGAAAAGGCGACAGATGCCGGTCTGTTCACACCCAGGGATGAGCCAACACGCTCCCGGTAGCGCCAGATGTTTCCGACCATCACGTAGTCGACGCCAATGCTTGATCCAAGCTTTTGGGCCGTCTCGAGCGGCGTCGCCTCTTTAGCTTTGAGCTTCGTATAGACCTGTTTTACTTTTTTCAGCGGAAACACCCTGTCTTGCAGCCTGGCCATCAATTTCTCCTGGAGCATCCGGGTCATTAGCTGGTCCGCATCCGGTTTCAACTCGTCGTTTTCATAGCAAAAGCGCTCATAGGCGCAGCTGAGCCCATGCGTGAGGCGCTTGGGATTTCGACCCTTGATAAACGGCATGACGGCGACGCTTTTTTTGCCCCTTATCGGCTTTGGCACGTCGTGTGCGCAGGCGGCAATGAGTATGCCGGCGCAGATAAGGGGCACCAAAACGCCCAGTCTAATCGGGTTGCTCTTGATTCGGGGACGCCTCATCCGGGTAACTCCTTTTTTTCTTTGCCATCTTCTAAATCGATCATTTATAATATAAAAATAACCGTTTTATTGAAAAACGCAATATAGCCGGAGTTTAAGATTTCGCCCGCCGCTCGAGGGGCGGCTGATAGGCGAGTTCACTGCCTTCGCCGTTTTGGTATCCGGGCGGCGCGCCGGGAAGCTCCAACTTTGAGGGGTCAATCTTCAACCCTGGGCTGGCGAATCTATAGTTGAGTATGGCCACAATGTCTTCATACTTCTCCATGATTTCTTCATGGCTGTTGCCGGGCACATCGACGACGCCGTAGCGGAAACTTTGCGGGCTGTGTTTGAAGTCAGAGAGGTTGAGGCTCTCATGGACCAGGTTACGGACGTATACTTCGGGATATTTCAAGCGTAGCTCCTCGTAGGCACTTTGCGTCGGGGTTTGAAGGATCTTGGCATCGGAAAAATGGTGCAGCTCGAAATTATAGCAGTATCTAAACCGGTTTTTTTCTACCGGCTGCAGTTCCGGCTTTTTGCCGACCGCCACGTCACAGAGGAGGTGAAGCGGGTCAAACCCCTTCACGGACGCGATGGTTTTGGCGAATTGGAAGGCAATCCGGCTGTTGACCTCGATTATCTTAAAGGTGTTGTTGGCTTCATCCGCCCGTAGCTCAATATTCAAGAAGCTGTTATCAATGCCCAGGGCCGGTATCAGGCGTCCCAGGGCATTTTCCATTTTTTCCGTCAGCTCTGTGGACAGCCCATAGGGATAGGCATGATAAAAGAAGCTGTTTGTGCCGGGATAATAGTTGGCCTTGGTGACCCCGAAGAGGCTGATTTCTCCTTCAAAAATATAGCCGTCAACCGTCACTTGAACGCCTTCTATTAAATCTTCGCACAAAAAACTGTTGCAGGTGGCGAAATCGATGGCGTTTCGGTAACGGGGGCTGCGGGAGAGGGCATCCAGATAATACTGGTTGTAGCGGGCGATGTCGATGCTCTCCAGCGTGATATAGTTTTCCAGGTCTTGCGGATGTTCAACAATGTGTGTGCCGAACGAAATATTGGACCGGGCGGGTTTGATGAAAAACGGGGTCGACAGCAGCTCGGGGTTCCTCAGGTAGTCCAGTGCGATGGCATAGCGCGGGGCATGCTCGGCAATGACCTGTTCCTGAATCCGTCGGCACAGGTATTTATTCTGGCAGTGGATAACCGCATCCACCGATGCAAACCGCTTGCCCGTCTCCTGGGCGATAATGGCGGCGATAATGGCGGAAGAATCATGGGTCCCCACGATTCCGTCGTACATATCCGGATAGTTATTTATTCGTTCAATCGTCTCATCCAGATATTCTTTCACCCCAAACCGAAGAATTTTTTCAAATGTTTCCACTGTCAGATGGTATGCCGGGTGATCGACAAAGCTTTCTGCGACCACTTCGACATCACTTGCATCACAGAGGAACATAATCTTTTTCTCATCTGCCATTGCTGCATCCTTTATCTTTTTTTGTCATGAAAGCCCCGATCATTTCAGACCGAGCGGGGAATCCGGGGACCACTGGTTGGTGTCGACTTCCCCGCTGATAAGGGAGCCTTCTTTAAAGACCAGGTAGATGTTGTCCAAAGACGCCAGCGATTCAATCTCTTTGAGCGGGTTTTTTCTCAGAACCACACAATCGGCATATTTCCCTTTTTCAAGGGTGCCGAGCTTGGAGAGTCGTCCGATGCCCTCGGCCGCGGTTTTTGTGGAGGCTACGATGGCCGCCATTTCATCCATCAAGCCGAGTTTTACATACTGGACAAGCTCCATTGCGTTTTTGCCGTGAAAATTGTAAGGCGTGCCGGCATCTGTGCCCATCATGACCTTAATCCCCATGTCGATCGCCCGATGCAGATTCTCCCGGCGTATTTTGGCGACTTCGTTGGCCTTTTCAGACATAAACTGGGGGAGCCCGTCTTTGGTTTGTCCGTAAAGCATCCAAAAGTTGGAACTCAAAGTGGAGGTCAGGAATACATCCTGATCCAGCATCATCTGCAATGCCTCTTCATCGGCCAGGGTGCCGTGTTCAATGGTCCGGACCCCTGCTGCAACGGCGTTTTTAATGCCCTGTGCGCCGTGGGCGTGCGCGGCCGTGTGTTTGCCCACCTTTTTGCCCTCTTCTACGACGGCTTGGATTTCATCCATATTCAGTTGCGGCGCCCCGGGGACGCCGCCCGGATTCATAATGGCGCCGGTGGCCATCACCTTCAAAAGGTCCGCCCCTTCTTTGAGCTGTTCCCTGGCTGCCCTGCGATTTTCATCCACCCCGTTGGCCTCATGGTAAAGACCTTCGAAATATTCATTCCCCGCCGAATGCATGCATATGATTTTACCGCTGGCCAGGATTCTTGGGCCGACAATCAAACCTTCTTCCACTGCCTTTTTAACGGCAATATCGATGTAATGCGCCGAACCGGCATTCCTGACCGTGGTAATTCCGGCCCGGATGGTGTTGCCCATTTCCAGACTCGCCCGGATGGTGCGAAGCTTATCTTCCACCAGGCTTTCATGGTATGTGTCGGCCATGCCGTGCATATCCAGATGAATGTGGGCGTCGATCAGTCCGGGAATGACAAATTTGCCGCCCAAATGATAAACCGTGGCATCCGGCGGTTCTTCCACCGCCTGCCTTTTTCCGGCGGCAGCAACTATATGGTCTTCAAAAACGAGAAGCGCGTCTTCGATAATTTGTCCGGTGCCGTCAATTAGGGACATCCCCTTTAAAACGGTGTGCATGCGAAGCTCCCATGATAAAATGGTAATAGTGGATAACTAAACCTGAAACAAAGTATATAGGAACCTGTTCCATTAATCTACCCGAAAAGCTTTTTTGGCGGACCCAAGAAAAAAGATTAATGGATTGGGTAAAAGAAGATCAATAACGGATATTGACAACCATTATCCTGAAATTATTATATGCCTATAGGCAATGGCAATGTAGGCTTAGAAATGATTCAGCCAACCGCTGCAGCCCCTGCCGGCATCTATCCCTTGTGTCGGCAGGGTTTTTTATGGTTTTTTAAGTGAAAAATGAAGATTCTCATAACAAACGATGACGGCCATGAAGAGCCGGGACTGGAGGCGCTTTACCAGGCGGTGAAGCCGCTGGGCGATGTGGCCATTGTTGCCCCTGAGGCGCCCCAGTCCGGTGTTGGGCACAGCATAACCCTTAAAGGTGGGATTTATGCAAAAAAAATAAAAAATTATAAATATAGCGTGCAGGGTTTTCCTGTGGATTGCGTTCGGCTGGGGTTGCAGGTATTGGCACCGGATGCAGAGTGGGTGATATCGGGTATCAATCCGGGAGCAAACCTGGGCACTGACGTTTATCCTTCCGGTACGATGGCGGCTGCGAGGGAAGCCTCTATTTTAGGAAGAAAAGCGATTGCCGTGTCCCAATACATAGCCGAGGGCTGCGCCATTGACTGGGCGGCAACCGGGTACCACGTATCCAAAATTCTTCCCGTTATTATGGGGAAAGATCTGTCGCCGGGTCAGTATTGGAATATAAATATGCCGCATCCCCTCTATCTAGGCTCCGAGCTTGAATATCAATTTTGCCGGCTGGAAAAACGCCCCTACGATTATATTTTTTTAAACAATTCAGATAGGTATCATTATACTGGGAGTATTCATGACCGACCCCGGGCTGCCGGTACCGATGTTGCGGTCTGCTATAGCGGGCAAATCGCTGTCACCCTGATGGAACTCTAACAACTATTCCATTGGCAGTACCCCCCGGCGGCCGCAAGCTGGGGGCCGAGATTGTCAAAATTCAAAACAACGGGACATTCGACTCCCCTTTCCCCTTAATTTATTGACATATGCCGCATATAATGTAATTAGTAGAAAAAAAACGATTTCGTAAAAAAATACCCTACCTAAATCCGACGGCGGTCCTTATCGCCGTTCGTATAGGACGCCGCATGCGGTATCCCTTGGGATTGACGTGTGGTCTGGATGTGGAAATTTAAAAAACCCTTTTGATATCAGCATATGTCTTACACGACCTATCAGCCGAAACTCCTGATTCTAGATGATGATCCCGTCGCGTTGACGATGTTAAGCGATGCTTCGGGGAAAACGGGGCTTTTCTCGCGCATCGTCGAATGCCGGTCTACCAGAGAGGCTTTGGATGCTCTGGAGAAAGAGGCGTTCGATATGCTCCTGTTGGACTATGAGGTCGATCAGCGAAACGGGCTCGACGTGTTTGAACTGGCCAGTCAGATGCATAGCCCGGTTGCCGGTGTTCTGGTCACCGCCCATGATGAAAAGGAGGTCATTATCTCCGCTATGCAGGCCGGAATCAGGGATTTCCTCGAAAAACCCATACGCCCGCATATTCTTTCCAATTCGTTGAACCGGGCATGGGAGGAGCTTGAAGCCAGGATTATCATGGATGCGGAGAGCCGAAATCATATGGAGCTTCTGGAGAGCCTGCCGGACATCGTCTACAAAATCGATATGGACGGCTATATTCAGTATGTCAACAAGACAGTGGAAGAGCTCGGGGTCAGCCAGGAAGAGCTCAAGGGCAAGCACATCACCCGGATTATCGCTGCCGAAGATTACCATGCGCATTCGCTTAATACGATTCTGGATGATTTTCGGGGGGGAGTGGATGAAGCGGATAAGCCGCCTAAGCTGGTTAATGAGCGGAGATCGGGAAACCGACGGACCAAGAACCTGAACATCCGGCTGCTCAGTCAGAATGCGGACGATGGGGTCGCCTTTCGCGAGGCCAGGCTCGTTTCTTTTGGAGAGATCAGCGCGCGTGGGGTTCTTGAAGGCAACGAGGTGACCGGATCGATAGGCATCATTCGGGATATCACCGAACGGGAAAAAGAGCGTCGGCAGCTCAAAGAGGCGCTTGAAAGGCTGCATCAGTCTGAGGAAACCATCAAGAAGGCCTATAATGCCAAGAGCCAGTTCCTGGCCAACATGGGCCAGGAAATTCGGACGCCGCTCAACTCGATCAGGGGAATGCTGGATCTCATACTGGCCTCTGATTTGTCGCCCGAACAGCAGGGCCAATTGGAAATCATCAATTCCTCCTGCCGCAGTCTGGAGTTTATCATCGACGATATGCAGGACCTCTCATATATCGAATCCAACCGGCTGTGGCTTAACGATACGGTTTTCTGGCCGGACGATATCCTGCAGGATATTTTGATAATCGCCCGGAACCTGCCCGATTCTCAGAATCTGGATGTCAAGACGGCGGCGTCGCAGGAAAAATGCCCCAAACTGGCGGGCGATGCCGAACGGATTAAGCAGATTCTTCTCAATCTCGTTCATAATGCGTTGAAATATACAGAGAAAGGGTTCGTCGAAATCGGTATGGCGTGCCGGCCGGTTGATAAAAAAGACTATCAACGGCTGGTATTTACTGTTAAGGACTCAGGCATCGGTATGGCCAAGGAACAGCTTGACGGCCTTTTCGAACGATTTGAGCATGGAGATGACGCCCATTCATTACAATATGGCGGTACTGGGTTGGGTTTGGCCATCAGCCGCAAGCTGGCCAGATTGATGAAGGGGGATATCCATGTGGAGAGCGAACCGGGAAAGGGGTCTGTTTTTACTTTTACTGTGGTATTGCCTGAAGCCAACGCGGCGACTGAAGCCGTCCAGGATCCTGCCGCCCTGTCTTGTTCCGGGCCTGCCCTGGTTGTGGAAGATAATATGACCAATCGGGTGGTTACAAAAAGTCTGCTTGAAAAACTGGGCGTTGAAACAGATACGGCAAAAGACGGGTCGGAGGCATTGGCATTGGCTGAAGAGCGATCCTATGCCATTATTTTTATGGATTTGCAGATGGCCGGTATGGACGGCATGGAGACATCCCGGAGAATCCGGGATTCAGAAGGGCCCAACCAAAAAACCTTTATCGTGGCGCTTACGGCGCATCTTACAGGGGACGTAGTCGACCTCTGCCGTAAGGCCGGCATAGACGAGTATATCCTTAAGCCGGTGGGCAAAAATGAAATCCGTCGCGTATTCCGGTTGATCGAAGGCGGCTGACCGGAATTTCCTGTTTAGCCCCCCATCCGCCCGCGTCCTTTCCGCAGCATCTTCGCAGAAGGCAACTCAAAAAACACCCATATTGTCATTTCGAGCGTAGCGAGAAATCTTTAACAAACAAGATTCCTCGTCGCTTTTGCTCCTCGGCATGATAGAGAGCTAAGCTTCTGGAATAATAATATATATTTTCAAGTTACTTAGAAGTCGATTGACGAGTACGAGTACGCGTACGAATCAAACGCTCCCTTCTGCATAAATGCCGCCGCGACGGAATCGGGGGCTCTTGTGAAATCTTAACGTTAGCGTTGACTTTTATAGACATTCATCGTTAATATCATTTTTTTTGATTTCGTTTTTCCATACCCGGATTATTTAATTTCAGACGCAGGAAAGGAGAGATCTATGGCACAATTGATTGCAGACCGAAGGGATGTCGATTTTGTTCTCTATGAACAACTGGAAATCGAAAACCTGACGCGTCATGAGCGTTACAGCGACATGAACCGTAAGATGTTTGACATGATCCTTACCGAAGCACGAAATTTTGCGATCAAGGAGATCCTGCCCCTAAACGAGGAGGGCGACAGGGTGGGCCTGGTTTTTGAGAACAACCAGGTCAAGGTTCCAGAGAGTTTTCACCGCGTCTACAAACTGATGCGGGAAGGCGAATGGATCGCCATGACCGAGGATCCGGAAGTCGGGGGCCAGGGTATGCCGCATACCATCGCCCAGGCGTCGGCTGAATATATTGTGGGGGCGGACTTTTCTTTCGGGGCATTCGGCTACGCGACCCACGGGGCCGCCAAAATGATCGAGATTTTCGGCACGGAAAAACAAAAAGAGATGTTTCTCAAAAAAATGTATTCCGGCCAGTGGACCGGTACGATGGTATTGACCGAATCGGAAGCCGGCTCCGATGTCGGCAATCTTAGCACGACGGCGGTAAAAAACGAGGACGGCACCTATTCCATCAGCGGCAACAAGATTTTTATCACTGCCGGTGAGCATGATCTTGCCGAAAACATCGTACATCCGGTTCTGGCGCGGATTGAGGGCGCGCCTGCCGGAACCAAGGGGATCTCCCTTTTTATTGTGCCCAAAATTTGGGTCAACGAGGACGGCTCCCTGGGCGAGCCCAATGACGTGGTCTGCGCGGGCATCGAGGAAAAGATGGGAATACATGCCAGCCCGACCTGCCAGTTGGCCTTCGGGGGCAAGGGCAGCTGCCGGGGACTTCTCCTGGGCGAGGAGAACAAGGGCATGAGGGTAATGTTTCACATGATGAACGAGGCCCGTCTGGGTGTGGGGGCTCTGGGGGTGTTTAACGCTTCAAACGCCTATCTGTATGCGCTTAACTATGCCAGGGAACGCGTCCAGGGCCGGGATTTGTCCGAAGCCCTCGATCCGGAGGCAAACCCTGTCACCATCATCAAGCATCCGGATGTCCGGCGGATGCTTATGTGGATGAAGGCGCACTCGGAAGGTATGCGGAGTTTTATCTACTATATTGCCAATCTTTTCGACCATCAGGTGGTTGCTGAAAGCGAAGAAGAAAAAAACAGGCTGGAGGATTATATCAGTCTGCTGACGCCGGTAGTTAAATCCTATTGTACGGACCGCGGGTTTGAATCTACCGTGCTGGCCATACAGACGTACGGCGGGTACGGCTATACCCGGGATTATCCTGTGGAGCGCCTCATGCGGGATTCCAAGATCAACTCTATCTATGAGGGCACCAACGGCATCCAGGCGATGGATCTGCTGGCACGGAAACTGGGCATGAAAAAGGGCGAGATCTTTCTGAATTTCTTGGGGGAAATCCAAAAAACCATCGCCAGCGCCAAGGAAATCGACGGACTGGTAGAGCTTGCCAAGGCCTTGGAGGCCTCGGTCAACCGACTGGGCAGCGTGGCCATGCATATCGGCAAAACGGCCATGTCTCCGGATTTTAAGGTGGCCTTCTCGTATGCCACTGATTTTTTAAACGTCATGGGTGATGTTATAATGGCGTGGATGCTCTTGTGGCGCGCCACAGTGGCTGCGCCTAAATTGGCGGAAATCGTGGGCGATGCCGAAGGCGAGGAGCGAGCGAAGAAAATCAACAAAAACAAGAATGCCGCCTTTTATGAAGGCCAGATAAAATCAGCGCAATATTTTATCGAGAATCTTCTGCCGGTGACCGAGGGCAGGATGGCCTCAATTGAAGCAAACTCCAGTGCCATTGTGGATATTCCGGAAGCCGGTTTCGGGGGCTAAACCCTTTTCCTGCCGGGCGTGCGCCCCCGCCCGCCCGGCAGGTACTGGCCGGCTCGGGGCGTTCGTAGATATCGTTTTTATCGTCTTCTCGGGCGTTGGTTCGGATACCGGGATGCGGCGGCGGAGAATGTATTAAAACGTATTTTTGTCTGCGATGTGCTGGATGCGTGTGTGGGGCGGGGTAGGCCGAAAGGGGGATGCCTATTTCGTTTTACCGTCGAGGATGTCTTCATTCTCCC
>JAGXLR010000085.1 GCA_018334555.1 Desulfobacterales bacterium | reverse complement strand
TTTGATTTCTCTAACTTGTTCATCATTATCCGTAGTTGGCGTCCCAGCTTCGGAGGCAATAATTGCCTTATCGCGTTCTATAATATTATCCAATTCTTTCTGAATACATAGTTTAAGATAGTCAGGGCCGAAGTCTAATGACCGATCATTCATGCTTATTTTGCTGGCTCAGTAAGGACCCACAATGATATGAGTTTAAAAATAGCCCTACTAAAAAACTGTAACCGCAAAATATCAGAACAGAGGGTGAAAAAAAAGGGCCAAAAGAGTAAATAAGCCAAAATTCAATTGGTTGATGGACCGGGAGGTTTCAACGCTTGATATCATAGCCGTTCGGTTTATTTTTTAATATAATAATTATTACATATAACCGAGGGAGCCGTAAATCATGGAAAAGTCCAAGTCACCCAGGAATGCCCCGCAAGCCGGCGAAAAGCCGGAAGTTCGGCCGGAGCTGTCGGAATTTTTAGCATCCCATAAAAATGAGCGGCACGTCATCGTGCTACAGGAATTCCCGGATCCGGATGCGATTGCCGCGGGATTCGCCCACCAGTGCATAAGCGGCCATTTTGATATTGAAACCGATATTCTATACAGCGGCCGGATCAGCCATCAGCAGAACCTTGCCCTGGTGAGGCTCCTGGGCATCGAGCTGACAAGGTTTGACTCCTCTGTCGATCTGTCGGTCTATGACGGGGCTGTATTTGTGGACAACCAGGGGACCTCGGCGGGCGCTACCATTGACGCATTGGAATCTAAATCGGTCCCGTCACTTGTGGTCGTCGACCATCATGAGCCTCAAAACCGTCTATCCCCCCAGTTTAAGGATGTGCGGCCCGACATCGGGGCCACGGCCACCATTTATGCCCAGTATTTAAAAGCGGGCATCATTGAACTGGACAAGACGAACAAAATCCACACCATGATGGCCACCGCCCTGACCCATGGCATTATTACGGACACCCGGGGGTTTGTCCGGGCAAAGCCCGAGGATTTTTACGCCGCCGCCTATCTTTCCGGATACCGGGATTCTGATTTACTGGACCAGATCATGAACCAGGACCGTTCCAAGCAGACCATGAAGGTGATCCATAAGGCGCTTGGCTCCCGGCAGACAGTGGAGAGCTTCTCCGTTTCCGGCATCGGCTATTTGCGGGCGGAAGACCGGGATGCCATTCCCCAGGCGGCGGATTTTCTCATTACCGAAGAGAATGTGCATACAGCCATTGTTTATGGTATCGTGTCCGGCGAGGATTGGGAGGAATCCGTGATCGGCTCGCTCCGCACCAACCGGATCACCATTGATCCGGACCAGTTTATCAAGGAGGTCTTTGGCAAGGATGCCAAGGGCCAGTATTTCGGCGGGGGAAAGGTATCGGCCGGGGGATTCCATATCCCGATCGGGTTCCTCTCCGGCGGCAATGACGAGGAATTCCGGGAGCAGAAATGGGAAGTCTTCGACGACCAGATTAAGCAGAAGATCTTTGGCAAAATCGGCGCCAGTCCGGACGGTTCCAAGGAAGAGGACAACTCGTAAGCCTTTGTTGGGCCAAATCGCGAAAATCGGGATAAAGATCGAATATTTATGAAAAATGAGCCAACGCTGACGCCGATTGCCACCACCGTTTTGGAAAAGCGCTATCTGGCCCGCGACAACAACGGTAAGATTATCGAAACGCCGGGTCAGTTGTTTCACCGGGTGGCCCGCTCGGTTGCCGAGGCGGACCGCATATTCGATCCCAATACATCGGTCCAGGAAGTGGCGGATACATTTGAATCCGCCATGGCCTCGCTTTCCTTTCTCCCCAATACCCCCTGCCTGATCAATGCGGGGCGGCCCATGGCGCAATTGGCCGCCTGTTTTGTCCTGCCCGTGGAGGATAACCTGGAATCGATCTTTCAAACCCTGAAAGAAACCGCCCTGATCCATCAAACCGGCGGGGGAACCGGATTCTCCTTTTCCCGGATTCGCCCAAAGGGGGATACCATTTTTCCGGCCCACGGGGCCTCCGGCGGCCCCGTCTCTTTTATCCAGCTGTTTGATTCGGCCACTTATATTATCGATCGCAATCAGGTGCGGCCGGGCGCCAACATGGGGGTGCTAAATGTGAGCCATCCGGATATCGAGGCGTTTATCCGGATTAAAACCAATCCCTATCAATTGCAAAATTTTAATTTGTCTGTCGCTGTAGACGATGAATTTTTAAAATGCCTGGAGACAGGCAGAGATTATCCCCTGATCCATTCCCGCACCGGCGCGGTGATAAAGCGACTGCCGGCGGAAAAACTGCTTGAAATGATGGCCGACGGCGCATGGCAGACGGGCGATCCGGGGCTTCTATTTATTGACCGGATTAACCGGGCCAATCCGACGCCGGGCGTTGGATCCATCGAGTCCACCAACCCCTGCGGTGAACAGCCGCTTCTTCCCTACGAATCCTGCACCCTCGGCTCGATCAACCTGACGCAGTTTGTGCAGGACAGTGGAATCAACTATGAAAAGCTTCAAAGACAGGTGGAGACGGCCGTCCACTTTCTGGACAATGTCATTGAAATAAACCGCTATCCGCTGGCCCGGATCGATGAGTGGAGCCGGACCAACCGCAAGATCGGCCTCGGCGTCATGGGGTTTGCCGATGCCCTGATTATGATGGGCATTGCCTACCAGAGTGAACAGGCCCTTATCCTGGCGGAGGAGGTCATGGCAAGCATCCAGTCGTTTGCGGCCGAGGCCTCGGCGAAGCTGGCTGAAAAACGCGGCAATTTTCCGGCGTTTAATCACAGCATCTATCCGGCCGCCGGCGTTATGCGGCGGCGAAATGCCACTTTGACCACTATCGCGCCCACCGGCAGCATCAGCCTGATTGCCGGTGTGAGCAGCGGCATTGAACCGGTTTTCGGCTATCGGATCAAGCGGCGTTTTATAGACACGACGGTTGAAGATATTCACCCCATTTATAAAAGCTATCTGGCTGCCGGCCAACCCGTTCCGGAAAAGATCTTCCAGACCGCATGGGAGGTTTCGCCGGAGTGGCATCTGAAAATCCAGGCGGCATTCCAGAAGCATACGGACAATGCGGTATCCAAAACCGTAAACTTCCCGGCCGCGGCCACGGTTGCCGATATAAAGGCGCTTTTCCAACTGGCCGCAAAAATGCCGGTCAAGGGGGTAACCGTATACAGGGACAATTCCCGGCAGGATCAGACGCTTTCCGTCTGCCCGGAGGCCTGCCCGCGATGCGAGTCATGAATCTACTGAAAATACGCCTGCATCACGTACTGGGAGACCATGCGGTGGGTGTTGAAAAACGAGCCGTTTAGCGCGATATTGTAGGCCATCATGTCCACCCAGTGCTCCCGGTTTTCATAAAAATACGGCAGCACCTTGTTCTCGAGCTTGGCGTAGAGGTCGGCCGCGTCTTTTTCCCTGGAATTTTCCGGGTCATCTTCGGCGGCCCGCTGGCGCCGGCCGATGCGCCAGCCGGTGAAGTCCTCGATGTGGCCCTCCAGCCACCAGCCGTCTAGAATCGAGAGGTTGATCACCCCGTTTAAAGCCGCCTTCATGCCGGACGTGCCCGAGGCCTCCATCGGCCTGAGCGGGGTGTTTAGCCAAACGTCTACCCCGCCGACCAGGAGCTTGGCCCGGTACATGTCATAGTTCTCGAGGTAGCAGATATCGATTTTTCCCTCGAGTTCGCCTATCTTTTCATGGATGGATCGGATCAGGGTTTTGCCGTTTTCATCATTTGGATGGGCCTTTCCGGCATAGATGATTTGTAGCGGGCCATGCGTTTCAACCAGCTCTATGAGCCGATCGGTGTCTGAAAGCAGCAGGTCGGCGCGTTTATAGGCGGCGGCCCGGCGGGCAAAACCGATGGTCAGGGTATCCGTCTGCATGTCTAACCCGCATCTCTCATTGACAAAATCAAGGAGCATCTGCTTGGCGTCCAGGTGCGCCTTCCAGATCTGATCCCTGGGGATATTCAAGGCGTTTCGAAGCGAGGAGGGGTCGTTGGGCCAGCTCGGCATAAACCGGTCAAACAGGGCGGCCATTGCGTCCGCCGCCCAGGTTCGGGTATGAACGCCGTTGGTGATGGCGTCGATCCGGTATTCGGGAAACATTTTCCGGGCCGTCTCGCCGTGCTTTTTGGCTACGCCGTTGATATATTCGGCATGGTAGAGCGCCAGGTAGGTCATGTTCAGGCAGTCCTTTTCATCAATGATATTGTCATGGTCCAGACTCTCGAGGTCGAAGGATTCGCATAACAGCTCGCGGACCATATCCATCTGAAATCGGTCATGGCCCGCGGGCACCGGCGTGTGGGTGGTAAATACGCACATTTCCCGCACCGTTTCAATGTCGTGCTGATAGCGCTCCATGAGTTCAAGGGTGAGCAGCGCGGAGTGGCCCTCATTCATGTGATAGGCCTCCAGATTGTCGTGACCCAGCATCTGGAGGACCCGGATGCCACCGATGCCCAGCACCATTTCCTGCATTAACCGGTAGCGTTCGTCACCACCGTAAAGATAGGCCGTGATTTCTCGATCTGCCGGCGCATTGATCTCGATGTCGGTATCCAGAAATAGAATCGGTACGCTGTGCCCCTTAATGCCTTCGACCCCGTAAACCCAAGCCTGAATAAGGACCGTTCGCCCTTCAACCATGATGGTGATTTTTTCCATGAGGGGGGTCATGAATTCGGAAGGCTCCCATTGCACGGGCACTTCGATCTGGTTGCCCGCCGCGTCGATCTCCTGGTGGAAATAGCCCTTCTTATAGAGAAGCGAGACGCCGACCGCCGGGATGCCCAGATCGGCAAAGGATTTAATCGTATCTCCGGCAAGAACACCGAGTCCGCCGGAATAAATGGGCAGCTCCGCAGTCAGCCCGATTTCCATTGAAAAATAGGCGACTTTTCGTTCCTGGGGGTTAAAGGGGGCGTATGGGTTCATGGGGTTATTCCTTTTAAGTAACTTTGGGTATTAGGTCTTGGGCATTAGGTATTAGGTTAAGAAAATTAATATCTTAGTGCCTTCCGCCGTTGTCACTCCGAGAAGCGCAAGCGCCGAGGCATCTTGTTTGTTAAAGATTTCTCGCTGTCGCTCGAAATGACAATTTGGACGGTCATTAAATCGCTTTTGACTAAATCACTAATATGATAATCTATTTTTTGGTTAAAATCATTCCTAAAAATCAGATATATTAAAAATATAATGGACATTGCAGGCTTTAACAACCCCGCGTTAACCATTGCCCTGGCCCTGGTGGTCGGGATGGTGATGCAGGCGATCGCCCATCATATCCGGGTGCCGGGCATCGTCCTGCTCCTGGCCGCCGGTGTCGTTTTCGGACCCGACGGCGTGGGCGTGATCCATCCGGAGACTTTGGGCCCCGCCCTTAATATGATTATCGGGTTTGCCGTGGCGGTCATTTTGTTTGAAGGCGGTCTAAACCTTAAATTCAGCCGTCTGAAACAGGAGCGGCGCTCCATCCGGTATTTAATAGGGATCGGCGGGGCTATTACAGTTGCCGGCGGCGCGGTGGCGGCGCGGTTTATTCTTGCCTGGCCCTGGCAGACCGCAGTGCTTTTCGGGACCCTGGTGATGGTCACCGGGCCGACAGTCATCAATCCCCTTTTAAAACGGCTGAAGGTCAGGCGCTCGGTGGCGACCGTGTTGGAGGCCGAAGGGGTGCTGATTGATGCCATCGGCGCGGTGGTCGCCATTGTCGCTCTTGAGGCGGCGCTTAGCCAGGCGCACGGCAGTCCCGCCATATGGCTGTGGCATGTGGTCTCCCGGCTGGGGTTCGGGATAATCTGCGGGGCTTTGATCGGAATGGGGCTGGTCGGGATTTTTCGTCTGCGGCGGCTGATCCCCGAGGGCACGGAAAACGTATTCACCCTTTGCGTGGTATTGGGCCTTTTCCAGGGGGGCAATGCGTTGCTGCCTGAAAGCGGCATTGCGGCGGTTACCATGGCAGGCGTTGTGATGGGCAATTTCGGCACCCATGTGTTGGAGGATCTGGCTGAATTCAAGGAAGAGCTGACGGTGATGCTGCTCGGTATGCTGTTTGTGCTTTTGGCCGCGGATATTCGGTTGGAACAGGTTCGGGCGCTTGGCTGGCCCGGTGTCGCCACGGTGCTGACCCTCATGTTTGTCGTCCGGCCGGCAGCGGTTTTTGCCGGAACGCAGTTGACGGAGCTCAAATGGAAGGAGAAGCTGTTCATCGCCTGGATTGGTCCCCGGGGCATTGTGGCCGCAGCGGTGGCGTCGCTTTTTGCCGCAGAGCTTATCAATCGGGGGATGCCTGGCGGCTATGAGCTGCGGGCGCTGGTGTTTCTGGTAATCGCCGCCACGGTGCTGTCCGCAGGGCTTACCGGCGGCATCGTGGCTTCGATCCTTGGGTTGCGACGGCCCAGTAATTTCGGCTGGGTGATTATGGGCGCCAATGAGCTGGCCCGCGCGGTTGCCAAGCTTTTGAAGGAGTCCGGCCAGGAAGCCGTGTGCATTGATTCCAACGTCAGGCATTGCCGGGCCGCCGAGGCCGACTGTACCCGGGTGATATGCGGCAACGGTCTGCAATCCAGATATCTGGCCAGGGCGGAGATTGATACGCGAAAAGGCGCCATAGCGCTTACCCCCAACGAAGAGGTCAACTACCTGTTTCTCCAGCGGGTCAAAGCTGAAGTAAAGGATATCTTCCTCTATTCATCCCTCCAGGCGGGCGGCACGTCGCTTACCGGGGATATGCTCGCCCGCCAGAGCGCGGAGGTGATCTTCGGGGTGCCGGTGGATGTGGACCTGTGGACGCACCGGTTTCAACAGCGGCGCGTTTACCTTCAAAAATGGAAGTATGCCGGAGGTACATCGAAAGAATTTAATGTATTACAATATTCCCCGAAGTCCTTTGTCCTGGCAGGTGTAATTCGCGGCGGCACCCTGTTTCCGGTCGGCAACCGGCTGCGTTTAAAGAAGGGCGAGGAAGCGTTTTTTTTTGTTTTCGGGCCGGATGCCGAGGCCGTGGCGGAGTACCTGTTAAATACCGGCTGGAGACCGATTGAGCGACAGGCGGAGGAGTTCTTCTCTACCTCAATATGCGAGCTGATGGCAACGTAGCCAGTTCACATCATCAGCATGGGATCCACATCAATGGCCACGCGGACGTCCTTATGGTTTAAGGAGGCCCCGTTTTCAAAAATCAGAGTCCGGGTAAACTCGTGAAGCGGCTTTGCGTTGGCGGACTTTAAAAGGATCTGCCAGCGGTAGCGGTTGGCAACCCTTGAGAGCGGCGCCTCAATCGGGCCGAAGATCTGGACGGATTTTTGGAACTGCGGGCTTGACCGCTTCACCCGCTGGCAGCCGTCGCCGATCGCAGCCGCCTGTTTTTTGGTTTTTTCAAGGTCGCGGCCGGAGATTTTCAGCTGGATCATCCGGGCATACGGCGGGTAGTTAAAAGTCTTTCGAAACTTGATCTCTTCTTTGTAAAAGCCCATGAAATCCTGGTGTCTGGCGGCGGTGATGCTGAAATGCTCCGGGTTATAAGTTTGCAGCAGCACCGTTCCCGGTTGTCTCCCGCGGCCGGCGCGGCCGGCCACCTGCGCAAGGATTTGGAAAGTGGTTTCACCGGCCCTGAAATCCGGAAAATTTAAAGACAGGTCTGCACAGATAATGCCAACCAGCGTGATATTGGGGAAATCATGGCCCTTGGCCACCATCTGGGTGCCCACCAGGATGTCGATTTTTTCGTCCCGCAGATCCTTTAAAATTTTTACCAGGGCGCCCTTGCGTTTGGTGGTGTCTCGGTCCATTCTGGCCACCCGGGCGTCCGGGAATAGATTTTGAACTGTTTCCTCGATTTTTTCTGTGCCCAGACCCAGCTGCTTGATGCTTGCGGCGCCGCAGGTGTCGCATTTGGTCGCAGCCGGCCGGGTATAACCGCAGAGATGGCATTTATAGGCGTTGATACCTTTGTGAAGGGTCAGGGTGATATCACAGTTCTTGCATCTAAGCGCCTCGCCGCAGGCGGCGCAGACGGGGTAGCTGGCAAAGCCGCGGCGGTTTAGAAAAAGCAGCACCTGTTCGCCCCGCGCCAGGGTCTCATTGATGGCCGTAATCATGGGCGTTGTGATTATTCGCCGGACGCCGCGCATGCCCTGGTGCTCACGCAGGTCAATGAGTTTAATGTTTGGCGGCGGCTGCCGGTAAATGCGGTGCTTGAGGTTGACCTCCCGGAATTTGCGGCTGGCTACATTGTATATGGATTGAATCGACGGGGTGGCCGAGCCCAGCAAAACCACCGCGTCCGACTGCTTGGCCCTTACAACCGCCAGGTCTCTGGCATTGTACCGGCACCGGGACTCCTGCTTGTATGAACTGTCATGCTCCTCGTCCACGATGATGAGCCCGAGATCTGTTAGCGGGGCGAATATGGCGGACCGGGCGCCGATGGCGATGGGACTTTCCCTGTTGATAATCCGCATCCACTGGTCATAGCGCTCGCCGGTGGAAAGCCCGCTGTGCAAAACCGCGATACATTCGCCGAAACGGGCCCGGAATCGCCGTTCGATCTCCGCGGTCAGGGCGATTTCAGGCACCAGGATGAGCACGGTAAATCCCAAATTCAGGGCATTGGCTGCGGCCTGCATGTAGACTTCGGTCTTTCCGCTGCCGGTCACGCCGGCCAGGAGGAATGCAGAGAAGCCCCTGCCCAGCTCACGGGAGACGTCAGAGAGGACGTGCTGCTGGTCCAGCGTCAGTGCGGGCGGTGTATCCGGGGAGACCTTTTCGCCGAAAGGATCCCGATAGACCGGCTTTTCAGAGATTTGGACGAGTCCCTTATCCTGAAGGGCTTTTAAATGCCGGGGCGCATTGGCGGATAGCTGGTTTAGCGACTTGGCGGGGACCTCGCCTATGGATTTAAGGTGTTCCAGAATTCGTTTTTTGGCCTCCGAGAGGGGTTCGGTCTCCGCCATGTATGGACTGGCACTGACATAGCGTTCGGTTTTCGGCCGGGTGCGCCCACCCCGGATTTCGCGGCGCCGCTTAAGCCATCCGCGATTTTCCAGCCGGTGGATGGCGGCTTGGGAAACCTTTCGGCCCAAATGCTTTTCGATTTCAGTTGTCCTGAGTGATTGATTGCCGATGGCTTCCAGAATCTCCCGCTCGCTGTCCGGTGTCGAATCGTCTGCGGCAGCCTTGCGGCCGGCTTCAGTCCGTGTATTCGTCAAGTATTCGCCGAGGTTGATGCCGCCGGGAAGGGCCTCGGATATGACCTCGCCGATGGGGTGATAATAGTACTCGGATATCCATTTAAAAAACGGGATCATTTCCGCCGGAAACAGGGGGTTCGCGTCCAAAATGTCTTCAATGGGCTTGATGCCGGCTATATCCAGGGCGGAGGCCGGACCCAGCACATAGCCGCTTAACTTACGGCTGCCGAAAGGCACGAGCACGCGTTTGCCCCTATCGATCATGGGTTGCAGGGACTCGGGGACAGAATAGGTGTAGGCGCCGAAAACCGGCAGGGGGACGGCGACGTCGATGTATGCAAAGTCAGAATTCATGGGCGCGAAGTGTTCGTGATCTAATGCCATTAATTTAGTGCCTCACGCTTGTCATTTCGAGGAGCGCCAGCGACGAGAAATTCTTAAAAACTAAACATTTAAAAGATTTATCGCTATCGCTCGAAATGACATCCGCTCTTATAGGAAGCTTAGGTTGATGGCATTTATTCATACCTAAATTGAGCGTTTCAATTTTTTGAAGATTTAATTTTTATTTTATTTTTAGGATATTGGATCATTTTTTAAATCAAAAAATTTGAAACCCTCCGGGATTTCCAATTTCACCGCATCTACTGCGTCAAATGATGCCTCGCATAGGCGCCTATAGCTCGACATCATTTTCCTTGTATCTGCGGCAAACTTGAAAATCGCTCAATTTAGGTCATAGTCAAATGTTTATAACTATAAGAGCGTCTTAAAAGTATGGAGTAATTGATTCACGGAAAACTTTCAATATCAATTCCAGACAGGCAGAATACCGAACATCGTTCGGAAAAAAAAGCTTATTGAAAAAAAATAGGATTGGGCGTATCAATATTATTTTTAGTTTTTTTAAAACCTAAATTGAAACGCTCAATTTAGGTAAAAGTAAAAAGGAAAGCAGATATGGCGGAAGAGATATTTCCCGACCTGTTCCGGATCACGATTCCATTGCCTGATACTCCTCTCAAGTATTTGAATGCCTATGTGATAAAAGCCAAACCCCGCAGCCTGATTATCGATACCGGTTTAAACCACGAAACCTGCTTAAATGCCATGTATGAGGGGCTGGCGGAAATCGATCTGGATCTCGGGCAGGCGGATCTGTTTATTACCCACCTGCACGCCGATCATTTCGGTCTGGTGCCAAAGCTTGCCAACGAGAATACGCGGGTATTTTTCAACCGGCCGGATGCGGAAATCATCGAAAACTGGCAGGGATTTGAACCGATGATCCAATATGCCGTAAAAAACGGGCTCGCCGAAAAGACCCTTCGGGAATCACTCAACAGGCATCCCGGCCGCAAATTCGGCACCGACTGGCGGCCGCCGCTGAAGAAACTAAACGACGGCCATCAGTTGAACTTTGGCGGATACGGGTTTACCTGTGTGCATACGCCGGGGCATACGCGGGGCCATATGTGCCTGTATGAACCCGACAAAAAAATCCTGATCGCGGGAGACCACATATTAATCGATATAACCCCCAATATCCAATGCTGGACAGAGGATGACGACCCCCTGCGAAATTACCTGGAAAGCCTGGACAGGGTCCGGCGCCTGGATGTTGAGATGGTTCTGCCCGGCCACCGTCGGCTGTTTAAAAACTGCCGGGAGCGCATTGACGAGCTTAAAGCCCATCACGGCCGTCGGCTGGAAGAGGTGATGGATATCCTGTCCGAACAGTCCCCGCTGAATGCTTTTCAGACGGCATCCTATATGACCTGGGATATTGAGGCCAAAGACTGGGAGGCATTTCCCCCCGCCCAGAAATGGTTTGCCACGGGCGAGGCGATTTCGCATCTGCGGTACCTGGAAAACAACGGGCGGATTTACCGGGTAACCGAGGATCCGGTAACCACGTATGCATTGGTTGAGAATCAAAAAAAAAGGAAAATATGATCATGCGTACAATGCCGCTAAGTAGCAGTCCGCTATATAAAATGGTTAATCCCCAAAGTATCGCCATATTCGGGGCCTCGAACCGGTATGGCTCAATGGGCACCAACCTGCTGAATTCGATTCAGGCATTGGGGTTTGAGGGCCCGATTTATCCGGTGCATCCGAAAGAAAAAACCGTTATGCATCTTAAAGCCTACCAGTCCGTACAGGATCTGCCGGAAACCCCGGATCTGGCGATACTTGTGCTGCCCACGAAACTCGTTCCGGAGATACTTGGGGAGTGCGGAAAAAAGGGGATCCGCCATGCCATTGTGGTTTCCGGCGGCTTTACCGAGGTCGGTGACGAGGGCAAAGAACTGCAGGCGGAGATCATTCGAATCGCCCGGCAGTACGGGATTCGTTTTTTAGGCCCCAACTGCATCGGCGGCGTCAACCCCTATCACCGTTTCAACGCCACATTTCTCCCCTATGAACAGGCCCCCGGATTTATCGGTATGGCCTCGCAGAGCGGGTCCTTTATCACGCAGATGTTTGACTACCTGAAACGCTTCGGCCTTGGATTTTCCACGGGTTTCAGCGTGGGCAACGAGGCGGATATCGACCTTGTGGACTGCCTTGAGTATCTGGGGGCGTGCCCGAATACTAAGGTAATCGGCATGTATATTGAAACCATCCGCCGGGGCCGTGATTTTATCGAAACCGCCCGGCGTATCGTAGCCCATAAGCCGATTGTCGCCTATTACGCCGGCGGCTCGGAGGCCGGGCGCAAGGCCAGCCTGTCGCATACCGGGGCGCTTTCCGGGCCGGATCGGTTATATGACGGGGTTTTCCGGCAAAGCGGGGTAATTCGGGCATCTTCCATAGAAGAGCTTTTTGATTTTTGCTGGTGCCTCGGCACCTGTCCAAGACCGGCGGGCAACCGGGTGATCGTTCAGACCAATTCCGGTGGCCCGGGGGCGGTGGCCGCGGACGTTTGCAGCCGGGAAGGGCTGGTATTGAATCCGCTTTCGGAAAAGACCCGGCAGGCGCTCTCGGAGTATGTACCCAGCACCGGCAGCGTCAACAACCCCATTGATATTACATTTGTGCGCAAGAATATGGATTTTTTCCTAACCATTCCCCGTATTTTACTGGCCGATGAGAATGCGGACAGCCTGCTGGTCTATTTGTTGATGCCGGATCAATCCATTCACCGCGCCATGGAGGCCCATGGGATCGAGGGCGAAAAGGCGGTTTCTGAAGCCAAGAAATTCGTTGACGAGCAGACCAAATCGGTGGCCGCGCTGATGCGGGAAGCCGCCAAGCCATGCATCGGGTTTTCATTTTATACCCGCGCCAATCGGTTTGTAAAAAACCTTCAGGACGAGGGGGTGGCGGTACTCCCCAGTCCAAGCCGGGCGGCACGGGCGCTTTCCGCAATGGTAAAATACGTCGAGCGGCGTAACAGGATGCTTCAAAGCACTGATTGGGGTTGTGGATAAGGAGCTTTATCGGACATAGCGTCGCTTTGACGGATAAACATTTGTTTTCAAGCTTAACAGCTGCAACCCCCCTATATTGTGGTCCGCTTAAAATCTGGAAAATCCGCATTCTGTTTGAGAATGCTTGGTGGTGTGCATGCCAGAGTTCCTGCAGATATATGCATGTCTTGACTCAATTCAATCAATCTTGGAAGGTTAAAGATATAAAAAAGCCCCGGTTGGGTCGGGGCTTTTTGAATGCTTGGTAAGTTTAATTAATTCAATTATTCAGTCAATCTTATTAGCGTCTTGGCGGCCAAAATATTATCAAAATAGACGTTAATGAAATATTCGTTGCCGGCTTCGAAGCCGTAATCGCATTTTTTGAAATTAGTGTGCAGGTTTACCACGTAAAGCGGCTCCTCTCCAGGCTCCTCGCTTATCCGAATGCTTGTATCACCCTCACCCACAAAAAATTCAGCGGTTGTACCTTCCACAACCACCTTGCACGATGGATCGGAAACGAACTCCCCATCTTCATCCATAACGGTAAACTTAATCGGCAACGTTGAGTTCGGTTCTGCGTCATACGGCTCCGTATAAAAACTAGATCCCTTCTGATACCGAATGGGCGGCAGCCATTTGAAGCTGTTCACATTAAACGTAACGGTCTTCTCGCTGGTAAGGCCCACTTCATTTGTCGCCCAGACGGTCAACACATTTTCCCCCAGCTTCGAGCAATAAAAACGGTCATTATTGCTTGCCGGAAAGCCGCTAAAATCTGCCGTTACATCTATTACTTCCGACTCCGGATCACTGACCGTCCAGCTTATCCTTAAGGGGAGCTGGTCATAATAGGTTTTCCCCTCAATCGGGTTGGATATGGAAATAACGGGCGGCGTGGAATCATCGGGCACAGGAGGCCCGTTAGAGGTGAC
>JAGXLR010000230.1 GCA_018334555.1 Desulfobacterales bacterium | reverse complement strand
AAATTCCGAGGAATGCAGCGCAACACAGATATTGGACTTTTTACGAAGCCATCAAAGTTATATGGCCAATCATCTCTCCAGCACTTCGACCGCCGCCATCCGGCTGATATACCACTGTTCTTGGACGTTTTTGAATCGACAGACGAATTCATCATATTCGTCGACCGGGCGGCCGCCGTCTTGACCGGCTCTGATTCTGGCGGTCAGTCTCACGTCTGCCATCCGTCTATCGTTAAAGGTTATGGATATATCGTAGACATCCAGTTTAATACGCTGGTATTGAGAACGGCCGGCCATCGCATAGCTCCGGATATCTTGCCTTGAAAACTCGCCGGAGGCGGTCTCATAGGGTGTCTGTGGAAGTTTGAGAACGCAGGGATCGGTGAACAGGTCGGCGATCTTTTTGGCATTGGCTGCGGCTGTGAGTTTATTCTCCGTACCCTCTTTTGACACCCGCTCCGCGAGGATCTCCAGACGGTTGCGGATTTTTTCGGCATCCGTCTGATAAAATACGAAAAATCCGATCAGGCCGGCAGCCAGACAAACGATGAGGCCGACAACGGTCCTGGACGTTACCATAGGGGCGCTCCGACGATCCGGTTGACATGGGTTTGGCCGAAACGGTGGGTTCGCATGGATACGCGCCGGTTGTCGCCCACCACATAGATGTGGTCCGGTTTTACCCGGCGCGGCGGGAGGGTCCAGTCATAGGCATAGGGGATATAGGGCTCTTCCATTTTCCGGCCGTTGATATAGAGTGCGCCGTTTTTGAATGCTACGGTCTCGCCGGCCAGGGCGACGACCCGTTTCAAAAGCATGACGGACTCGCCTGCCAGCCGGATGGCGACGATATCGTAGCGCTCAGGCGGTGAAAACGTGTAGCAAAGGGTATTGCAGAAATTAAAGCCGCCGTCAACATAGGTCGGGGCCATGCTGTGGCCTTGGATCCGGAACGGGATCAGGAAAAATTTAAACAGGATAAACGCCAGCAGCGCCACCAGGATCAGGCGGATGAGAGCCCCTTTGTTGAATTTTGGCAGCAGAAATGCGCGCAGATGGGGATTCAAAATATTCTCAGCCGGTGTTTCCTATGTTTCCTTGCGAAGCTCCTTTTTATCGATCTTACCGATCGGGGTCAGCGGCAGCTCGGTTCGGATCTCAATGGCCTTCGGAACCTCATAGGGGGCCAGCTTCTCTTTGGCGAACTTCAGGATATCCGCTTTGAGTTTTTCCTCATCGCCGTCGAATGAATAATCGGGCGAGAGCGTGACATAGGCCTTGACCATTTCAGAACCCGGGTTATCCGGGTTGGGCAGCCCGATGGTGGCGATCATGTCAATGGCGGGATGCGTGGTCATCATTTCCTCTACCTTTTTGGAAAAGACTTTGAATCCGCTGACATTGATCATGTCCTTGGTCCGGTCGACGATTCGCACGTAGCCTTCCTCGTCAAATATGCCGACATCACCGGTATGCATGTAGCCGTCCGCGTCAATGGCTTTTTTTGTTTCTTCGGGCTTATTGAGGTAGCCCTCCATCACTTGCGGTCCCTTCACGCAGATCTCCCCGGGCTGTCCGATTTCTACGGGCTCTCCGCTGGCGGGATCGACCAGCTTGACGTCCGTATTCAAAAGCGGCAGCCCGATATGGCCAAGTTTTTTCTTGCCGCGGTAGGGATTGACGATGGACAGGGGGGAGGTCTCGGTCATTCCGTAGGCTTCGACCAGTTTTCCCTCGCCGATGGTTTTCTCCATCTCCCGCTGGGACTCCTCCGGAAACGGGGCGGCGGCAGAGACACAGGCCTCGAGATTGGAGTGATCGAGTTCCTTGAATTTTGGGTTGTTAAGCAGCAGGTAATAAAGCGATGGCACGTTGGCCAGGGCCGTCGGGCGGTATTTTTCTATTTGTTTGCAGATATGATCGGTATCGCGGGGATCCGGAATCAAAATCTGCATCCAGCCCAAATAGACACAGTTGATATTGAAGAAAAGGCCGGCGATGTGAAAAAAGGGAAAGCCGGACAAGGCGAGGCCGCGCCCCTCTTCCCAGTTGAGCCAGGCCTGGACGATCAGCAGATCGGCCATGACGTTGCGATGGCTCAGCATAGCGCCCTTGGGCGGTCCGGTGGTGCCGCCGGTGTACTGAATGTAGGCGATGTCGCCCGGGGCTATGGATATATTCGGGGGTTCGTCTGAATAATCCCGGCTTTTTAAAATCGATCGAAACGCAATAATGGTTTTGGTGTTTATGGGGGTGATTTTTCCCTTGGGGATTTTTCCCAGCAGCTGTCCGAGGAGCCTTTTATAAAACGGGAGAAAACCGCCCACACTGGTTGTGACGATAACCTGGAGGGACGGCAGATCCGGGGCCACCTCGGTCACCCGTGCGGCGAAAATCGCATCCAGCGTCACCAGAGCTTTTGCATTGGAATCCGCAAGCTGATGCCTGAGTTCGTCTGCGGAAAGCAGGGGGGATACGCCGGAGACCGCGCAGCCGGCTTTTAGCGTACCGAGCCAGGCGATAACGTATTCCGGTATGTTGGGCAGGTTGATGCCGACCACATCCCCTTTTTTCAGCCCGTTTGCCATCAGCATGTGGGCAAAGCGATTGGAATGCCGATCCAGATCCCTGAAGGCGATCTCGATTCCCATGAAGCTCATTGCGGGTTGGTCCGCATAGGTCTCAAACGTCGGCCGGATGGCATCCACATAGGATACCTCCCAGGATGACGGGTCAAGATCGGCCAGACCCGGATCCCAGGATTTTTTCCAGAACTGGGGCGCAACCATATAACAACTCCTTTTTGAAATGGGTTGTTTTTAATCTATTTATAGAAAACTAACTGAAAAATCAAATATTTTTTAAAAGGCACGCGATGACTGCGGGGTTTTTGCGGTTTTGAACTCAAACCGTCGGGTTTCTTCAATCCCGACCGTATGTTCTTTAAACGAGAATGTCCGTTCATAGAAAATGACATGCCCGGAGCGGTCGATAAAAATGATCGAGGAGGATCGGGTGCCGTATATCTCGCTGGTGATGAAAATGGGTGAGAGAATCCGCTCCCATTCCAGGCCGATGCCCGTATCCGGAAGATCGCTATCCGGCGGCCGTTCTTGGTCCGCAAGTTTCTCAAAAATCCTTTCCGGGTCAATAGGCTGCGGTTTTTCGAGCATCGAGGCCAAAGCCGTTTTTATTTTTTTTACTTTTGGCCAGGGGGTGTTCAACAGATGATTGCTGATTCCGTGTATGCCGGGGGGTAGCCTCCTGCATTCATCGGTAACGTTGGAATACCACCAGAGCTGGTCCATCTCCCCGACAACCAGATTGAATCCGTTATAAAGATCTTTATGGGGCCGGATCCGTTCGATGTAGGTTTCGGACGTCTCAGCGCCTTCGAGAAATCGGCGGATCAGGGCGCCGCGGGAGGGCCCCTGGCTTTTCCGGCCCATGGACTGCGGGTCCCGGAAATTGGTAAGCGCACCGATCCTTCCGGCTGCTGTTACCCCCAACCAGGTCCCCCATTCCTGAAGGTCTCGTCCGGCAAGGATATTCGGCTGATCGTCCCAGTAATCAAGGCAAGCCGTCGGCCGGTTGTAAAACTCGTCTCGGTTGGCGGCGATAATGACGGGATACTCCGGATGCTGGGCAATGGCGATGGCAATCAGGCACATGGGTTTATTCTTGTCTTTTGGGAACGGGTTTGTTAAAAAATATAATTTTAATGGCTTCGTAAAAAGCGATTTATTCCGCTGGTGCGGTATTTTTGCGGAAAGTAACT
>JAGXLR010000229.1 GCA_018334555.1 Desulfobacterales bacterium | reverse complement strand
GGAGACTGGCGGGATGAAAACGACCTCCACCGGAGCAACGGGGCTGAGAATGATTACTATCAGGGTCTGGAAAATCCCTATAAGTGCCGCAATGGGGACTTCAGGGCGACCAACGAGCTGCTCCTGGTAAGAGGGGTTACAGAAGCGATTTACCAGGATTTAAAGGATATAATCACTGTGTATGGGGGAGGCGACAGCGGTCAATCGGGCGGCATCATCAAGGGGGCCGGCGGACAGGGCGATGAGAACAAGATCAATATCAATTTTGTCCCAAGGGGCCTATTGTCAGCCCTTCCGGGTATGACAAAGGCGCTCGCCGACCAAATTCTGGCGTACAGGGAGAGAGAAAGTTTTAACAGCGTCGCAGAACTGCAAAATCTTATTGACGATGAGCGAATGGGTAGGATAGCCCCCTATTTGACGGTATCAAGGTCCCCGTTCTATTTTCTGGAGGCTGTCGGGTTTTTCAAAGGCAGCTCCACAAAATCGATTATTGAAGCTTTGGTTGAAATAGACGAGAATCTGGAAAACGGCTATCGCGTGGTCAGGTGGGTCGAAAGATAACAGAGGCGGTAATACAGGGGGAATAGGAATGATCATCGGCATTGATGCGCGTCCCTTGAGTTATTATTTCGCCGGGATCGGCCATTATCTGCTCAATATCCTGGACGTCCTTCAACGGTTGGACCAGGAAAACACCTATTATCTGGTTTCAAACAAAAAAATCAACTACCGCCCGGAAAATCCCAGGTGGCATAAAATTGAGGGGCGGGCCGGCAGGAAATTGCTCAGCTCGTTATGGATGCAAGTTTTTGTGCCCGGCTTCGCCCGTCGATATCGGTTCGATATTTTCTGGGGCCCCCGGCATCATTTGCCCCTGTTGATGTCAAAACGCGTCAAACGCGTGGTAACTGTTCATGACCTGGTGCACCTGCGATATCCGGAGACAATGAAGCCGGCCAATTTAATCCTGGAGCGGATTTTGATGAAAAGATCCCTGGAAACCGCTGATGCCGTAATAGCCGTTTCACAGGCGAGCGCTTTGGATGTAACGGGTTTTTACAGGAAAGTCGATCCAAAACGCATCCATACCATTTATTCGGGCGTGCCGCAATGGCCGGAGGGCCAGGATGATGCGGATTTTATAAGGACCCTGCCGCCATATTATTTTCTGTTTGTCGGCACCATGGAACCCAGGAAGAATATCGCCGGTATTATATCCGCATTTGAGCGTTTGCCACCGGAGGCATACGATGGCTATCTCATCATTGTCGGAGAAACCGGATGGAAGATCAACGAGCTGAAGGCCTGCCTGCGAAACCCGAAACTCGGGGACCGGATTATTCTGAAGGGATATATCCCCCGGAGGCATTTGAAAGGCCTATATCAGAATGCGGCCTGTCTTGTATTTCCTTCCTTCTATGAAGGTTTTGGATTCCCGATTCTGGAGGCAATGGCTTTCGGTACACCGGTCATCACTTCAAATACGGCATCAATGAAGGAGATCGCAGGGGATGCGGCCCTGCTGGTCGATCCCTACAGGGTCGAGGATATCGCCGGGGCCATGAGGCGGATAATCGGGGATGCGGAGTTGAGAAGCCGCTTAAACAGGGAGGCGGCCTCGCGCCTGCCCCTTTTTTCATGGCAGAAATGCGCAGAGGCTTTAATGGAGATTTTTTATAGGGTTTGCAGCCATTGAGGGTTCTTCAGGTCTATAAGGATTATTATCCGCCGGTAAAAGGCGGGATTGAAAAACATATCAATCTGTTGGCGAACGCCCTGAAGTACCGGGGGGTGGGGGTTGATGTCCTGGTTTCAAATGATGCGCCCCGCCTTGGGATAGACTATATCGACGATATCCGCATCATCAAGGCCCCGCAAATCAGTCGTCTGGCTTCCGCCCCCTTGAACTTCACCTTTCCGTGGTTGCTGCGGAAACTCGCCAAAGAAGCGGATATTATACATTTTCATCTCCCGAATCCCACTGCTGTGATGGCCTATCTTTTCTCCGGCGTCAGAAAGCCCGTTGTGGCGACCTATCATAGCGATATCGTTCGGCAGAAGACGCTGAAAAAGCTATATGCGCCTTTTTCCCGGCGCTTTTTGGGCAAAACCGATGCCATTATCGCCACTTCGCCGTGCTACGTGTTGGCCTCCGAGGAGCTTGTCCACTATCGACGCAAATGCCACGTGGTGCCCCTGGGCATCAACCTTTCGCAAAACAATGGCAGCGGCGGGTGCCCGCAGCAGTCACACGGCATTCGAAGCCGCTACGGGGGCCCAATAGTTTTGTTCGTGGGCAAATTTCGATATTATAAGGGCTTGAAATATCTGATCGATGCCATGGAACAGCTGGATGCCTTGCTGTTGCTGGTCGGCTCCGGACCGGTGGAGCGGGAGCTGCAGGATTATGTGAATGCCCGGCGGCTGCAGAAAAAAATCGTGTTTGTCGGTGAAGTCCCGGATCAGGATATCGGCGCCTATTACGACGCCAGTGATGTCGTGGTGCTTCCCTCGGTTTATAAGAGCGAGGCATTCGGCACGGTCCTTTTGGAGGCGATGTGCCGGGCAAAACCGGTGATCAGTACGGAGCTGGGTACGGGGACCTCCTTTGTCAATATCCACAACCAGACCGGCATCGTCGTGCCACCGGCTAACGCGGGTGCACTTTCAAGGGCCATTCAACGCCTGCTGGAAAACAGCGATCTGTGCGCGCGGTTGGGCCGGGCCGGCAGGGAAAGGGTCGGCCAATATTTTGACCATCATAAAATGGTCGAAGGGGTGATGGCGATCTATGCCGCCATATTATAATTACGGTCGATTCAAACTAGTGGAATAAATTTTGCAAAGAGTTGGGACGAACAGTCGCCCCATATTCTTTTATTTTTTATCAAAAAAGGACTTATGATATTTCCCGCAAGCATCGGCGTCTCGATAGAGTCTGAGCGGGTCGCCATTATTCTTTTGAAATCGATGATCCGGACGGTTCGGGTGGTGGACGCCAGAATACATCCGCTGGACCCGGAACAGTCGGTTGAGGAAAATATTGGGGTCGTAAACGGATTGATCGGCGAATTCATAAAGGAAAACCGCATTTCGGGGGTCAACGTATTCGTCACGATCCCGAGGCATTTGACCCTGTTCAGGTTTATCGAGCTGCCAATGGCCGTGAAGGAAAATCTTGACGAAACCCTTCGTTATGAAATCGAAAAATATATCCCATTCCCGGTTCACGATATCTGTTATGACGCCGAAGTCGTATCAGAAGACAAAAAGGCCGGAACGCTGGAAATATTAATCGTTGCCGCCAAAAAAGAACGGTTGGAGCCCTATTACAGGGTTGGAAAAGGGATAAACGTCAACCTGGCGGGCATTGATACGACACCGAATGCGTGGGTCAATTTTTTTGCCGGCCAGCAGCTGCTTCAGTATTCAATTACCGGTATGGTCTATGCCGGCAGGGATATTATAGAAATCAACGGGATCAAAAATAACCGGTTGTTTTATTCAAAATGGCGGAGTACTCTGGATACCCCGGTTGACGGGCTCATTAAGAACGAAATGGCGCTTATGGGCGAGGCCCTCGGGGAAGAGGCGGCGCCGGCGGAAACACAGCTCGTGCTTTGCCTCCAACCGCCAGACGAGCCATTGATGGAAAAATTGGCGGATGCCGGCGAGTTCTCCGTTTCCCATCTGGATGTCTCTGAGGCGGGGATTTCCGAGATAGGTATGGCACCTGCCTATGGAGCGGCGCTCAAGGCGCTTCAAAGGGTTCCGATGGATATCAACCTGCTGCCGG
>JAGXLR010000228.1 GCA_018334555.1 Desulfobacterales bacterium | reverse complement strand
ATAAAAACCCTGCTGCCCATGAGCCTGGATGAATCCATCACACCGGGATTTTCATATTTAAAAGAAAAAATCAGGGAAGAGAAATCCGGTTAAACAATGGAATCAAAAATCGTAAAAAGCATTTGTTTTGAGTGCCATTCGCGGTGCGGCGTCGTACTCAGCATTGAAAACGGACGGCTGACCGGCATCAAGGGGGACAAGGACCATCCCATCAGCCGGGGCTACATCTGCCCCAAGGGGGCGGCCAATGCGGAAATCGTCTATCACCCGGAACGAATCACAACGCCATTGGTCAGGAAAAACGGGGGATTCGTCGAGACTTCCTGGGATCATGCCGTAAGCATGATCTCGGATAAAATGAATGATGCCCGTGAAAAGTTTGGGGCGGAGTCAGTGGTCTTCGGCTCGGGCACGACCCGGGGAATGGCGCCTTATTTAAACCGTTTTTTGACGGCCTTTGGCTCGCCTAATTTCATGGCGCCCTCCAACATGAGCGGCGGGCCGATCGTCATGGGCAGCGCCGCCACCTGCGGATTCGGGCTGGTGGACCCGGATTATGCCAACAGCCGGTGTATGCTGCTTTGGGCCCACAACCCGGAAAATTCCTGGCCGGGCCTGTACATGAATGATATCAACGACGGGCTTAAGAACGGGGCCAAACTGATCGTGGTGGACCCGCGAGGCACGCGGTTGGCTAAAAAAGCCGATCACTGGCTCCAAATCCGGCCCGGCACAGACGTGGCCCTGGCCCTTTGCTTCATACAAGTGATTATCAAAAACAGCCTCTATGACAAACACTTTGTTGACAACTGGACCGACGGGTTTGATGCGCTGCAAGATCATGTGGCCGAATTCACGCCTGAGAGGACCGAGGAAATTACCTGGGTGCCCGCCGAACAGATCAAGGCGGCGGCCGCTGCGTTTGCCGAAAACGCCCCCGCATCCGTTGGCGCTGGCATGGGCGGCGTCTGCCAGGCAAACGACGCGTTTGATCTCAACCGGTCGCTCACGATATTAAGCGCTATTACCGGCAACCTGGAAGTACCGGGCGGCAACCTGCGGTGCCCGCCGCCGACTCACAGGCGCAGCTGCTATGGCTCAGATCATGACCCGTTCTCAAACCTGCCCAAGGAACAGGCGCAGAAAAAACTGGGCATTGACCGCTTTCCGCTGATCAATTTTATCCCCATCCCATCGCCGCCGCAGACCGTCTGGCCCGCCATTGCCGAGGAAACGCCCTATCCCGTAAAAGTGGTGGGCCTGTTTGCCAACAACAGCGTCTGCGCCTATCCCAATTCCAACCGGGTGCGCGAGGTCTATAAAAAGCTCGATTTTATGTTTGCCGTGGACTACTTCCACACACCCACCACGGCGCTGGCTGACGTAATTCTGCCGCCGGCCCACTGGACCGAGCGCGACGACGTGGAGGATCTTTTAATGAAAAGCCACGTCTTCTGCCAGCCCAAGGCCATGGAACCGCTGCCCGAATGCCGGGATGAAAAGCAGATATTAATCGACCTGGCAGAAAAACTGAATATGGACGGATTTTTCAAAACCGTTGAAGAAATGCTGGATGACCGGCTGGCATATATGGATGTTACCTATGACGCATTCAAACAGATGGGCTGGTACAAAACACCGGTAACGTATAAAAGCTACGAAAAAAAAGGCAAGTTCCGCACTCCCACCGGCAAGGTGGCCCTGCATGCGGGCTACCTCGAAGGCTTGGGCATATCTCCGCTGCCCATCTTCCGGGAGCCTTCAGAAAGCCCCGTGAGCCAGCCGGAACTTTACCATGAATATCCCCTGATATTGACTACCGGCGGCCGGCTGTTGGTCTACTACCACTCCTCGCACCGGAATATCGCCCCCCTGAAAAAACGCGCCCCGGACCCTGAACTCGAAATCCACACGAAAACCGCGAAAAATTTGGACATCCAAGACGGGGAATGGGTATACCTGGTATCCCCCAGAGGCCGGGTCGAAATCCGCGCCCGGCATTCCGAAACCATTGATCCCCGTGTTGTCCAGTCACCTCATGGATTCTGGTACGGCATGGAAGACGGCTGGAAACGTCTAAACATCAACATGATCACAGACGACGAACCGCTCTGCCCGGTCACCGGGTCAGTGCCGATCAAGGCGCTGCTTTGCCGGGTGGAAAAAATAAAAGGAAGTTGATTTTTGACTGTTTCAGTTTTTTAAGTCGCGACTTTTTTGTCGCAGCTTCTTGCGGCATCCAATCCCAATCCCCACCCCGTCTTAATCTGGTTTACTCTAACAAACCCTATCACATCGTGATATTTCAAACACTTACAAAGCTTTAGGCAAACCGTACGCAAAGGCAATAAAATTTATTTCACAAGTGAAATGCCGTTATACTCGGCCTTCCGTCAGGCATACCGAAACTGCCCTGAAAGGTAGATTTTATAATAACTGGCGGTATTAAATGGCTCACCCAATATCTCCTTTATCTAATAAAATTTTGCCCTTAATAATAAGCATATGCTATTTAAAAATTTCTGTATCCTCTGGTAGATTTTTTGGTGTCAACCCCGGAGCCGATCCAATGCGACTGAATCAATACCGCCCAAATTTCAAAAATCTTAATGGGGCAATGAATATTTATTTCAGCACCCCAATGATGTTCATATACCAAGCATATCATCTGGGGAAATATTTTGATATCAAGCGAAAATGCTGCATATCACCCATATAATGAGTCATATGGAGCCAAAATTGAAGCATATTACCCTAAGTTATGCCTAACAGCTGTTTTATTTTACAGCGCTTAGGCAGTCTAATCATTGTTCAAGTAAGATAAAATCAGGAAAAACAATAATTTCAATAATTTAACCTTTTATATACTGAACTTATATGATTTCTGCCCATCAAACCGAATCGACACAACCTGTTGAAGTCGCAGATATCTTCAGACGGTATGGAAGGTCGTATCGCAAGACGAAGCCGATCAGCGGCAAACAGGGCGCGGTCATGTACTGCATTGAAAACTGCCGGACCGCAGTATTCGGGCATCATCTTGACCAATGCGACCACTGTGGACACACGGATTCAGACTATAATTCATGCCGCGACCGGCACTGCCCTAAATGCCAATCCATTGCCCGTAAAAAATGGATTAATGCGCAGCTCAACGACATCCTGCCGGTGCCCCATTACCATGTCATCTTCACCTTGCCCAATCAGCTGCATAATCTACTTTGCTATAACCAAAAACTACTTTTTGACGTGCTGTTTTCCAGTTCCGCCCAAACATTGCAAGCATTTGGCCGCGATCCCAAATGGCTGGGGGGTGAGCTCGGATTCTACGGTGTGCTCCACACCTGGGGACAGACCCTCTGGCCCCATCCGCACGTACACTTTATTGTGCCGGGCGGCGCGCTGACTGCGGACGGACGCTGGGTAGCCCCGCGATACCGCAGCAAATTTCTGTTTCCGGTCCGCGCTCTTTCAAAAGTCTTCCGGGGCAAGTTTATCGAGGCTTTAAAAAACGCCTATTATGAAGACCAGTTGGTTATTCCCGATAATGAGGCGCATCTTGCCCAAGCAGATTCATTTGAAAAGTGGCTTAATCAGTTGGTTTCCCGGGACTGGGTAGTTTATTGCAAGCGGCCCTTTGGCAGCGCCGAGCAGGTCGTGCGCTACATCGGCCGCTATACCCACCGCGTTGCCATCAGCAACCGCCGGATTGAGGCCATGGGCGACGGCAAAGTCGCGTTCTGGTATAAGGATTACCGCAAAAACCGAATAAAGTCGCGGCAGATGAAGCTTGATGCAGACGAATT
>JAGXLR010000084.1 GCA_018334555.1 Desulfobacterales bacterium | reverse complement strand
CGGCCAGTTGAAACAGCCGCCGCGATGGTTTGGCGACGCCGTACTGGTAGGAATAAAAAATCAGGCCGGGGCTAAAGCCCATCTTTTCCGGCGGGGCCCCGCAAAGCGTCTCAAAAAGAATGGGCGTAAAAAACTGGGCATTTGAAATAATCCCCATTATCATGCCTTTATCTCGCAGGCTCGTCAATATATCCGCCAGATGCGGCATGGGATAGCCGGGGTTTGCGATCATCTCAAATTCTATGGCAAAGCGGCGGGCCGTTTCAATGTCCGTCGCGCCGAGCACCTGCATCCAGATCCGATCGATTGCAACCTCCGGAAAATCGATGCCCTGCCTGTGCATGGCTTCGTGTGTGGATTCGATGGCATAAAAAAATGCATCCACCAAATCATCCACCGACCCTGCGTAACGATAGGTTTTAATCAGGTCTTTTAGCCGGGAAGCGGTTTGGGCCTTGTTTTTGGCAATACTGATGTCTCCGCTTTGGCTGATAAGAATCGTCCCGTAGACATCAAATAAGACCGCTTTGACCGGCTTTTTCAATTCGCCCGAGGGCCTCATCCCGGCCGGAATCGGATGAAGCGGGGCAATGTATTTCGCCATCAAATCAGTATAGGCCATACTCACTCCATTTCAGCAGGCTGAAGGCCTCCGGATGGAGAAATTCGAGCGCCAGCCGTTTTTTATCAATCCGTTGCCGGACATCGGTCTGAAGAACCTTTTGATAAATAGCCGACAGGCTTTTTTGATAGGTGGACTGACCGTAGTTTGAAATGACGGCCGCCCGGTTTTCTGAAACCCTTTCATCGCGGTCTGGAATATCCGTCAAATTTCTAATTGCCGGATTGTCATGAAGGATTTTTTCATAAACTTTTTTCTCCGAGCATATCCGCGAAATCACTTGCTGCTGAAACGGCTCCTCAAGGAGGCCGAAGTCAATGCAACGGTCCTTGGTCATCTGTTGATAGGCGGACCGGATGGTTCGCCCGTCCATGCGAACGCCATAGCGTTTCGCATTATTTTGAATACAGGACGTCCATTTTTCAAAAAACCGGTTTTCCTCAAAGGCGTTCAGCGGAACCCGCAGGCCGTCGTAGAGGTGGTCCAGGCGCAGCCCGTTATTCTCGAAATCCCGGCAAATATCCGGAAGTCTTCGGCCGGCAAGCATCTGGCCGGCGGTCCAGGGCTCCAGAAAAGCAAAGCCGAATCCTTCGGTGATGCTGGTTGTAATTATGCTTTCAGCGGATTGGATCAGGTCGTTAAAGCCATACCTTCCGGAGGCCTCAAAAATGACCGGTAAGCGGTTATTTTCGACGAATGTCTGCCAGGACTTATAGGGCGTCCAATCCCGCGGGCTGTTCGGGGGCAGGGTGATGGCGAGCCAGGTTTGCGGGGCCAGAAAACAGGATAACAGGATGGCTTCGCCGATGTTCTTCCGCCGGATCGCACGGACCGGGTAGAGGACAAACCGGTGATCGATTCTTCGCCCAGGGCTCGGATGAAAGGGCTCAATCATGTTCGGCAGCAGATGGCGCCCGTTTTTATCAAGACCGGCCCGCCCAAGAATTTTGTAATCCCTTGAGTTGATCACGCAGTAATGACAATTTTCTGGATAGGCGTCTTCTGCATAGTAGGCGCCGGGTCTGCCGTCCTCGGCGAAATCGTGGACCTGAAGGAGCAAACGCATCCCATGGGACTGAAGATGGGAGAGAATCCTTGGAAGCCTCCGGTTTTTGGCCAGCAGCGGGTTGTGTACATGAAGAATGTCGCAGCCATCCGGCCATTTTTCAGCAATCGCCCGGACAATACGCTCGGCGGTCAGCCGGGGGGGCTCTTCGGTATTTTTTGAGGCTTCCTCCGGCGCGTCATAGCCAATGCCGGGGATAACCCGGGTCGTGACGGCCAAGGGGCGCCGGGGGGCGGCTCCGGTTAACACGAGTCCCTCCGCCTGTTGGCAGAGCGCTGCAAGCTGCTGACAAATCACGCGGCTGACGCCGCCGGGTTTTAGGTGATAGTGAAGGAACGCGATCTTCATGGAAGGTTATTCTTCAATGTAAGATGTCGGATCCACCAGGCCCGCCTCGGCGAACCCTTTTTTTCGGAGTCTGCAGCTGTCGCACTGCCCGCAGGCCAAACCTTCGGGTGAGGGATCATAACAGCTGTGGGTGATGGAATAATCCACGTTTAGGGATATTCCTTTTTTAATGATTTCCGCTTTGGTGAAATAAAGCAGGGGCGCCTGAATTCGAATTTTGGCGTCGCCTTCAACCGAGGCTTTTGTCGCAAGATTGGCCATATGCTCAAAGGCCTTGATAAATTCCGGCCGGCAGTCGGGATACCCACTGTAATCCACGGCATTGACGCCGATATAGATATCTTCGGCCCCCAGGGTTTCGGCCCAGGCAAGCGCACAGCTCAAAAAAACCGTGTTTCTGGCGGGTACGTAGGTAACCGGAATACTGGCGGCCATGTCCGTATCTGATCGCTCTTTCGGGACCGCAATATCGGCCGTAAGCGCAGATCCGCCGATGTCCCCGATGCCGATCGGCAGGACCAGGTGTTTTATCGCCCCCACTCGATCGGCGATTTTTTTTGCCGCCGCCAGTTCAAACCGATGACGCTGACCGTAGTCAAAGCTCATGGCGTAGCAGTTAAAGCCCTTTTCTACGGCAATCGCCAGGGTCGTGGCGGAATCCAACCCGCCGCTCAAAAGAACGACCGCCTTTCCGGTTTCAGCCATTTTTACTTCCTCTTATGGACGGACACGGGCCTATCCTTTCACCTTGTAAAGCGCTTAACACACGCGGCTCGTTTGAACCGGAACCCTTACTTTTCAATATGCCGGTTGAACTCATTGATTGCGGTTTCAATCGGTATGGCAAAGCCGAGGCCTTCAAAATGCCGGGTCAGCTTTTTAAACGAGTTGATCCCGACAACCCTGCCATCCCGGTTAATCAATGGCCCGCCGCTGTTTCCGGGATAAATTTTCGCATCCGTTTTAATGAAATTATTTTCAAAGCCCGAAAATACCCCGTTGCTGACCGAATCCCGCAGGCCCATCGGACTGCCGATGGCGTAAACCCGGTCGCCCTGGTTGAGCGGCCCTATGTCGGCCGGCCTTATAAACGGGGTTTGATAACCATCCACTTTAAGGAGCGCAAGGTCCTGCTCGCTGCTTGTATCCACCAAATAGGCATGGAGCACCTTTCCGGTTTTCAGAATGATTTTAAAATGCCGGGTTAAGGCTGCGGTGCTTGTGGTATACCGATAGTCGGATTTCTGGTCCTCATAGGTTGCCTTGCGGGATTCATATTTTGATTTTTTTACCCGAAAATCGTGCCTCCTGGCCTCATAGCGGTTTTTCTCGATTTCATACCGCTGCCTGTTCTGCTCTTTTGCGGCCCCATCAGCCATGGCGTCTATGGCCTGTTTATATTTGTCCAGGTGTCGTTTGATTTTTTCCAGGCGCTTTTTTTCGGCTTCGAATGCCTTGTCCGCCCGGTCAAGCCGGTCATCAATGGTATCCAGTGCTTTATCGGCCTTTTTGAACAGTTGGGCATCCCCGCGAATGACATGTTTGTTCGTTAAAATATGGCCGTCTGCGGTTATGAAAAACCCGGATCCGCTTCCAATATCCGATTTGATGGAAACCGTGGCGATCGCCGCAGTTTCCACAGGTGTGGAAGGATGGTATTTTTCATAGAGGGATTCTCGAAGGTTGATAAGGCCGGATTTACGTGTATCCATCCCCTCCATGGGGTCGGTCTCATAATCGGCGTTCTCCGGCGGCGTATCGGTGAAATGCCAGTTGCCGTCTTCATCCTGATACTTATATATTTTTGCCGATGCCATAGCGCCGAAGAGCAGGGCAAACAGCATCGCTGCGAGTATTACCGGAATTAGTCGCTTCAATTGATCCCCCTCTCCCGTATTCAGACCCCGCTTTCTGCGTGCGGCCAGATAATTTTGTGGAGCTGTAGTTGAAGCCTGACAGCTAAACGATCCGATAGGATCCATTGCGCCAGAAATGCGGGGTCAAGCATGCCGGCGGCCGGAGAAAACAGGACGGGCGCAGGATGCTCCTTTCTCCATTTGTCCATCAGCAGGTTTTTTGCATAGTCATAATCGGTTCGATCCGTGAGGACAAATTTGAGCTGATCCGCAGGCGTCAGTTGGTCCAGGTTGGAGAAGTTGGTTTTCTCGCTTTCCCCGCTGCCGGGACATTTTATGTCGACGATTCTTATACAGCGGGGGTCCACCGGAGCGATGTCTAGGGTGCCGTTTGTTTCGAGCAGAACCTGGAAGCCACGATCCAGAAATTTTGTGATCAAAACCGGCGTATCGGGTTGAAGCAAGGGCTCCCCCCCGGTTACCTCAACCAGCGGGCACTGGAATGCTTCTATTTTTTGGATAGCCTCCTCGATCCCCATCTGTGTGCCGGGCTCATATGCATAGGCCGTGTCACAGTAACGGCAACGCAGGTTGCAGCCGGAAAGGCGTATAAAAGCGCAGGGCAGTCCGGCATGAAGCGACTCCCCCTGAATACTGTAAAATATTTCTGTTACATATAGGCTCATGGGGCGTTTATGCGGGAACCAGTTCGCCAACAGCGGCTTTATAGATTTCCGCCTGTCCGGAAATTCGGTAGCTGTTGACGGAAGCTGGAATCAGAAACGAGTCCCCCCGGTTTATCTTGACGGCGCCCGCCGCATCGTTCCAGTAGATCTCTCCGGATCCACTGGTGCATAGCAGGATTTCGGGCCCCAGAATTTTGTCCGCCCGGTGAGTGCAGCTGTCGTCAATATGAATGACGGACAGGGAAAACTCTTCTGCAGGGGTAGGATATACCTTTTCGCAGGATTGGTTCTCCTGGGCGACGAGTATATCCAGGCTATGGGGTTGAAAGTTCAGCACCCGCATGAGTTCGGTGGCATCCACATGTTTGGATGTCAGGCCGCCGCGCAGGACGTTATCGGAATTTGCCATGATTTCTATGCCGGTGCCGTTAAGGTAGGCGTGCATCTCTCCGGAGTTCAAAAAAAGGGCTTCGCCTGGCTGCAGGCATACCAGGTTGAGCAAAATGGGAGAAAGGATGCCGATATCCTCGGGGTAAAGCTCATACAGGGTTTTGACCCAGTAAAATTCGTCATTTTGGGCCTGGTTCGTAATCGCATTGGCGGCTGTTTCATCAATCACCTGTTGAGTTTTTTGCTCCGGCAGCGTCATCAGGGCTTCAAAAAACCTCTGGAACCCGTTCCTATTCGGGTTCTGCTTCAAAAACTCGATCGCATCGGAAAGCGCCTCCGGACACGCAATGGATAAAAGCTCTACCATCTCATTGATCGGGCGAAACCCCTCCATTGCCCAGAAAGGGGTGAGGGCACAGATGCATTCAGGCTTATGACGGTCATCCTTGTAGTTTCGCTCCGGCGCCCTCAGCGCAAGGCCCTCATGATTTTCCCGGTCAAACCCGTTCTTTGCCTGCTCCCTGTTCGGGTGGGCCTGAAGGGAAAGCGGCTGCTCAGCAGAAAGCACTTTAAAAAGATAGGGCAGGGTATTGTGGAAGCGCTTTGCCGTTCGGGGGCCCAGAATTTCCTCCGGGGACTGCTCAATCAATCGGTCAAGGGCCTGCCACTCATCATTGACCCGGACCCTTGACGGGGCTTTGGGGTGGGCGCCCATCCAGAGTTCGGCCCAGGGCGTCTCCGTCTGCTCAAAGCCAAGGAGATCCTGAATGAATGAATACGACCCCCAGGCATAATCCTGGATCTCATTTTTCAGACAAAGGGGTTTATTTTCCATTATTTGCCTCGTTTTTTGGATGTTTTGCGGAAAACAGATCCTGACAACAGGCTAAATGTCCTCGCTCTCCGCTTTCAGCCATCGCTACGCCGGCGTTAATAGGCAAACCGGCCATTCTCATAGATGACTTTTTTCTGGCCGGATTGAAGATGGGCGGTGACCCGTTTTTTTTCCGTATTGACGATATCCCAGTGCAGGGCGGAATCATTGAATCCGAGATCCTCTTTTAGCCCTTTCGTCAAATCCGACGGCTTGCCGCTGTAGGCATCTGAGAATGAAGCCCCGAGGGCGATGTGCGAATTGCCGTATCTGCCCCCGAAGTTCTCGTCAAACAGGGTGTTCGCCATGAATCGGTCGATTTTTGAAAAAGTCCTGTCTGTCAATGAGAATTCTCCGATTTTATTTGCCCCATTATCCATGGCCAGCTGCTTATTTAAAAAGCCTTCGCCTTCTTCGGCTTTAGCTGAAACCACTTTTCCGTTTTTAAACTCGACCCGGATGCCCTGGACATAATTGCCGCTTCGATAGGAGGGCAGATCAGCGTAATATACCCCGTGGGTTCCCCGCCAGTCGGGGGAAGTAAACAGTTCAAAGCTGGGCATATTATGACCGGACAGGCCGATCCAGCGCCGCTTTTCGCCGGGTGTAACGATCAGGTCGATGTTGGCCGATTCCACATGAAATTTGTCAACAGACATCCGGTTGAGCCAGTTCTTAAGGCTTTGGGCCTTTTTGTAGATCTCTCGCCATTGGCCGATCGGATCTTTCCGGTTTAGAAAACAGGCCCTGATGATCTGGCGGGCATATTCTTCGCCTGAGATGCCGGCATGCGCAGCCAACTCCTCGGTTGGATACATGCCAAGCGTCCAGCTGAAATCCCCCTCATCCTCCCGTCGATCAAGGATGTCACGGAGGAATTTTCTTGCTTTTGCGGGTTTGGCGATTTTTGATGGCTCTACGCGGCTCAGATGCGTAAGGGAGCTCGGTCCCAAAACGGCAATGCTCCCATTAAGATGGTGATACAGTTCTTCTTCACCCGGGGGGATAAACGTGAGCTGCCTGTTGTTTGAGAGCGTGTAAAAATACGTCTCCATGGCGGGCGTCTGCAACAGGCGCTGTAAAGGGTGAACCCCCATTTCAAGGAGCTTTGCATACAGTGCCTCAACCAGTTTGACGGCTGGCAGATCATATCGTATCAGGATCACATCGCCTTTTTTGATTTTTCCGGCTCGGGCGGACTCAAGCCCCCAAATCAATACATCCGCATAGCGTTGAATCTGTTTTTCGGTGAGCATAGCATCTCCTGGCAGACAGCGTTTGATAAACCGCAGGCATATGAAATAATGATAGGTATCCGAAAACCAATACCCGGGATAATTCATTGACAGCAAAGGTCATATGATACATGGTATACCTTATAAAGGATTATTGTTGGCACAAGCTATATTTATCCCATAATAAAGAAAAAAAAAACCAAGGTCAACCCGACATTCAATGGTAGACGCTACCGGTTATCTTCAAACCCGAGACAATTTGGCCATTCGGTATGCCTGCATGCCTTCCGGTTCGCCGAAACCGCGGGGTACGGTGGTTCTGCTTGGCGGGCGTGCGGAATTCATCGAAAAACATGAGGAAACCATCAAAGAGCTCAATGATCGCGCGCTACAGGTCTATACGTTTGACTGGCGCGGTCAGGGGCTGTCCAGCCGTTTGCTGGAAGACCGGCAAAAGGGCCATGTCGAATCCTTTGACCAGTATATGGGCGACCTTCAACGCTTCCTCGATAGGATTCTTTTCCCGAACGCCGAAGCGCCGATTATCTTTCTTGCCCATTCCATGGGCGGCCATATTACGCTCAGGTACCTCAATGAAACGCCTTCCGCCACGGCAGGGGCGGTACTGGTCTCCCCGATGATCGATATTTGTACCCACCCGCTGCCCCATGGGCTTACCCGCTGGCTGTCAAAAATCGCCGGCCGTGCGGGGTGGTCGGAACACTATATCGTCGGGGCCGGGGATTACAACCCGGAGCGGCAGCCATTCAAGAATAACCCCCTAACCAATGACCCGCATCGTTTTATGGACGAGCATAAAAAAATCAATTCAAACCCGGCGCTTGCACTGGGGGGCGTCACCTATGGCTGGCTCAGCGCCGCATTTGAATCCATAGATACGATTTTTTCCAGCAATAATTGGAAAAACATGGAGACGCCGGTTTTGATGGTTGGCGGCAGCGCTGATCGTGTGGTGTCTATTCCGGCAATGCGGCGAATGTGCCAACGGTTGGCGGATTGTCGATGCGTTGTTTTGAAACACGCCAAGCATGAAATATTAAAGGAAACGGATTCAGTACGCCGGCAATTCTGGCTTGAATTCGATCAATTTTTTGAAAAGATCACGCAAATCAAATCTGGAGGCTTAACATGACGTGGAATTCGGATTCCGAAAATGAAGAGCTCAATGACAAACCCTATTCGGCGCTTTCTGAGGACCCGCAGCGGTTTCTGACCCAGCCGAAGTATCCGTTCGTTCTTTTGGGGGCGGGGGTGTTGCTTCTGATCGTATTGGTAGCCGTTTTTTTTGTGCGAAATCCGGAGCCGACAGATAAAGCGGGTTCCGCTACGGAGGCGGCGGCCCCCGATACAAACAGGCCGGAGGCCGATATGGCCGGTCGACTGAAACGGATCGAGGCAAAAATTACCGATTTGATGGCGATTCAGAAGCGTATGGATGGATTGGAGAGTCGAATAATAGATATCGAGAATAAATACCGTTCTGCCAGGGAAGGTGAAACGGCGCCGGAGCCGGAATCGACCCATCAGATACAGGCGAACCTTAGGTCAATAAAAGATACGACGCAGCGGTTGAATTTGATCGAGCAGCGGCTGAACCGGCTGGAAGACCGGATCCAGCAGGCATCTGCAGCCGGAACCGACCGTCAGACGGCCGGGCCTTCATCCCCGGAAACCGTCGTTTATGTCGTGAAAAAAGGCGATACCCCCTATGGCATCGCCAAAAAACACGATGTCGAGCTAAAGCGGTTGTTCAATCTAAACGGGTTGAAAGATGGGGCGAAGATTTATCCGGGCCAGGAATTAAAAATCCCCAAACACTAGCGGGCAGCTACAGCAGCCGCAAAGCGTGCTGCTCGGGCATCCCCGCCCGATAAATCTTTTGAACGGTGTCGTTTATATCATAAGGGACAAAACGGACGTTCAGCTCATTTTTGGCGTCATCCCATATGACATATTTGGCCTGGTTATTGCCGTCCCTGGGTTGACCGACGCTGCCGGCATTGATCAAATATTTTTTCCGGGGCTCTAAAACCACGCTTCCGCTGCAGAGGGGATTTGAGGTCACATCCTCACCGTCGGATTCAATAATCAGTAGTTCATGCGTATGACCGACAAAAACGATTCGTTCTTCCATTGGGTCCAGGGTGTGTTTGATTTCCTGGGGAGGGACCTCGAAAAGATAGGTAGTGGGTGAATCCGGGGGAAAGCCGTGAACAAGGCGGCAGCCGCCGACGGTCATACAGGCGTCGAATTCGGCAATATGCGCTTTTGCGGCCTCAGAGAGAAAATCCATTGTTATCTCAAGGGAGCGGCGGGCCATAAGATTGAACCATGGCAGCGTTTCCGGTCGATTGATCGCGAGTTCGTGGTTGCCAAGCACCGATGGGATCTGGTGCGCCATAAGCATTGAAACCACTTTGTCGGGTTCCGGTCCGTAGCCCACATTATCGCCCAGGCAATAAATTTCCTCTACTTCGGCATTGTCCTCAATATCCGCCAGTACCGCTTCAAACGCCGTGGCATTCCCGTGAATATCTGATATTATGGCTATCCGCATAATTAGAGGCGCCGTTAAAAATAGGGGTTATGTCTCATCTGATCCGGGCCGCTTTTCATAGAAACTCCTTTATCATCTATTCTACGCAATAATGTCAATCCCTTCTGTTTGAAAATGGTTTTTGCCGGCCTCGTAAAAATCAGTTTTTGGGGGGTGCCGGCAAAAAATAGCACGTTGAAACGCTCAGTTTAGGTTTTAGTTTTATATGGGTCAATCGGTTCCTTGAAGGTTTAGCCGGGACCGGTTAATTTTAAAGGGAATTGGATTTCTGAAAAATATATCTTACTTTTATAAAATAGTCTTTCATCTAACACCAATGAAAAAGGAGAGGATTTGATGAAACTTGTTGTAATTGGCGGCGTGGCCGGTGGTGCAACGGCTACCGCCCGGGCCCGCAGGTTGAATGAGGAGGCTGAAATCGTTGTTTTTGAACGGGGCGAATACATTTCATTCGCCAATTGTGGGCTGCCGTATTATATCGGCGAGGTAATCCCGGAGCGGGATGATCTCCTGGTGACCACCGCCGATGCCTTTAAGAGCCGATACAATATTGATATTCGGCTTTTTACGGAAATTACCGCAATTGATCGGAATGAAAAAACGGTGACCGCCCAAAACCATCAGACCGGTGAAACATATACGGAGACCTATGACAAGATTATTCTTTCACCGGGCGCCGAATCGGTCCGTCCGCCGTTTCCGGGTATGTCTTCGGATAATATTTTCAATCTGAGGGATATTCCGGATTCGGATCGGATAAAGGCCTATGTGGACAAGCAGTCGCCGAAAGCCGCCGTGGTCGTCGGCGGCGGATTTATCGGACTGGAAATGGCTGAGAACCTGTCTTTTCGCGGGGCCAAAACAACAATCGTGGAAAAGATGGAGCAGGTGATGCCGGCGATGGATTATGAGATGGCGGGTCTTATGCATGCCCATCTAAAAGAGAAGGGGGTGGACCTGATACTGGGCGACGGCATTGAGGCCTTTGAAAACACTAACGGCCGCCTTTTGGTCCGCACAGAAAAGGGGGAAACCCTTGAATGTGACCTGGTTATACTTTCCATCGGCGTCAAACCGGAATGCCGCCTGGCCCGGGATGCCGGTCTTGAAATCGGAGAACTCGGCGGCGTCAAGGTCGCCGCTACCATGCAGACTTCCGATACGGATATCTATGCAGTTGGCGATGCGGTGGAAGTAACCGATTTTCTGACCGGCCATGCCACCATGACGCCGCTTGCCGGTCCGGCAAACAAGCAGGGCCGGATTGCCGCGGATAATGTGATGGGACGGCGCTCTATTTTTCGAGGCTCCTTAGGGACTTCGGTGGTCAAGATATTTGAGCAGACCGTGGCCTCTACAGGGGCGAACGAAAAAATGCTGACCCGCCATAATATCCCTTTTGTTGCCAGCTACAGCCATTCCGGCTCCCATGCGTCCTACTATCCGGGCGCCGAAATGATGGCCGTTAAGCTATTGCTCTCCCCCAGCACGGGGAAAATCCTGGGCGCACAGATTGTCGGCGGTGAAGGCGTGGATAAACGCATCGATGTGTTCGCCACCGCCATACACGGCGCCATGACTGTCTTCCAGCTTGAGGAATTGGAGCTGGCATACGCCCCGCCGTATGGCTCGGCAAAGGATCCGGTCAATATCGCCGGTTTCGTGGCATCGAATCTTCTCAAGGGCGATGTCCGCAAAATCAACTGGAATGAATTCAGCGAGCTCGATCCGGAGACGGATGTTTTAATCGACTTGCGCAATAAAGATGAGCTGGAGGAGACCGGCAAGATCGAGGGCGCCCTTCATATTCCGCTTGACGAGCTTCGGGACAACCTGGCCGGGCTGGATAGGAACAAGCGCTATATTACGTTTTGCGCCATCGGGTTAAGGGGCTATATCGGCTATCGGATTCTTGTTCAGCACGGCTTTGATGCCAGGAACCTGAGCGGCGGATACAAGACGTTTCTCGGGGCCAAAGAGAAAATAATGAAGGAATCCCCCTATACGCCGATTTGGGTGGGTGAATAATCCGTATTATCTATATGAAGGTGGTATCAATTTTTAGAGGAGGGTGTTGGTATGGCGAAAAAAATATTAATCGCGTTCGACGATTCGGAGAACTCCATGCGCGCCGTGGATTTTGTTGCTGCCAATTTTGCGCCGGACTGTTCGGTAACCCTTTTAAACGTCCTGCTGGACACGCAGGCCTTGTGTGCCATGGAGAGTCCGGAATTGACCCCCTACTTTAAGGCGGAGCAGAGCGCGTTCTGCTCACTTGAAGATAAAAAAAAGGATTTGGTCAGTCAGGCCATGCAGAGGGCGCGTCAGGACTTGGTCAATTGCGGATTTTCAAAGGATAGGGTTGAGGCCCGGACGGTTATCCGTGAAAAGGGCATCGCGCGGGATATCATCAAGGAGATCCAGAAAGGGGGCTATGATCTCGTCGTGCTCGGCAGGCAGGGATTATCCGGTGTAAAGGAGTTTTTTCTGGGCAGCATCCCGCAGAAGATTATCCATGGGACCAAAGACGTATCGGTTTTGCTGGTCGGATAACAATTTTTTGCAGCACCATTACGGAGGTCAGCGATGGCTATTTTGGTTACCGGAAGCTCCGGATTTGTCGGCGCGCACCTGGTTCCGGCGCTGTTGGAAAACGGGTATCAGGTAATGGGGGTGGATCGACTGCCGCCGAAGCAACCGATCCAGGATTCAGCGTTTCGTTTTATCGAAGCCGATACCTCTCAGCCGGGGAGTTGGCAGGAGGCCATAGAGGAGGCGGATGCCGTGGTGAACCTGGCGGGGGTCAATATATTCCGCCGCTGGAGCAAGCAGGCCAAGGCCCTTATCTATAACAGCCGGATAACGACCACCCGGAATCTCGTCGAGGCCCTGCCGGAGGGAAAGGGCGTGGTTTTTTGCAGTACATCCGCTGTAGGATATTATGGCTACCGGGGCGATGAGACGGTTGATGAATCTGGCGCCGCCGGCAGTGATTTTTTGGCCAAGATCGCGGTTGATTGGGAGGGGGAGGCTTTAAAGGCCGAAAAAAAAGGCGCCCGGGTGGTGCTCGACAGATTCGGCGTTATTCTTGGAAAAAACGGCGGCGCGCTGGCCTCGATGCTGCCGGCATACCGGATGTTTGTCGGCGGCCCCCTGGGCAATGGGAAACAGTGGTTTCCATGGGTCCATATGGACGATCTGGTCTCAGCCCACCTTTTTGTGCTCGAAAATCCGCAGATCTCCGGGCCGGTGAATTTCAGCGCACCCAATCCGGTCAGAAACCGGGAGTTTTCAGCTACACTCGCCAGGGTGCTCAACCGGCCCGCATTCTTTAAGATGCCGGCCTTTCTGCTGCGCTTGGTTGCCGGCGAATTCGGTGATATGCTGTTAAACGGGCAGCGCGTATATCCCAAAAAACTGGTCGAGCAGGGCTTTGAATTCAAATATCCCGAGCTTGAAGCGGCCGTCCGGGCCGTCGTGGACACCCCGGATTGACGTTTCGAGTCTTTTAAAATCTATTTTTGACAATAAGGACCATCTCTACCCATTGAAAAGGAGGGATTTTTATGAATCTTGATCGTCTGATTTTTCGCATCGCGGGCATCGTCATCCTGATCAGTCTGTTGTTGGCGGTTACGCATAGTCTTTACTGGCTGCTTTTAACGGCTCTTATCGGGGCCAATATGCTTCAGGCCTCATTTACGGGGATTTGTCCCACAGCCAAAATATTCAAAGTTTTTGGCGTCAAGCCCGGGCAATTGTTCGATTGAGGAAGAATGCGGTCAAGGGGATGGGGTTTTTAAACAGTGAAAGACTGGCTGGACGCCCAATATGAAAAATATAACCGCCGGCGCTTCGTCCATCCGGACCCGCTGGAGTGCCTGTATGGGTATGATAACCCGGCGGATCGGGAAATCGTCGCCTTGATCGCCGCGTCCCTGGCATACGGCCGGGTCCGCCAGATATTGACGAGCGTCTACGATGTGCTGGGCCGTATGGGGGCCTCCCCATATGCGTACCTGACGAATGAAACGGCCGACCGGATCCGGCGGGATATGTCCGGTTTTGTCCATCGATTCGCCAGGGACTGCCATATGAGCGCGTTATTGTCCGCCATGCGGAGAGTTTTGGCCGAGCACGGCTCTCTTAATCAGTGTTTCAAAACCTGTATGGCGCCGGACGACCGGAGCGTTTTTCCGCCCCTATGCCGCTTTACCCGGGAGATGCTTGCCGACTGTGCGCATGGTGCCCCGGGCCATTTGGTGGCCCGCCCGGAAAAGGGGAGCGCCTGTAAATCCCT
>JAGXLR010000083.1 GCA_018334555.1 Desulfobacterales bacterium | reverse complement strand
TATTATACTTGTGGGAGAAATGCGGGATTTGGAAACCATCTCTCTTGCAATAGAAGCCGCCTCCACAGGCCATCTGGTCTTTGCCACGCTGCATACCTCGAGCGCCATGAAAACCGTTGACCGGATCGTGGAGGTTTTTCCTGAAAACCAGCAGGCCCAGGTCCGTTCCAATCTTTCCGATTCTATTCGGGCGGTGGTGGCTCAGGTCCTGTTCAAGCGCATCGATCGGAAAGGCCGGGTGCCGGCGCTGGAGGTCCTGATTGCGACGCCGGCGGTTCGAAATCTGATTCGGGAACAGAAGACCCATCAATTGGCGTCCTCCATGCAGACCGGCAAGAAATATGGGATGCAGGTGCTTGATGATGCCATTATGGATCTTTACAACAAGGGCTTTATCAGCGCCGAAGACGCCTATCTCAAAGCAAATGACAAACAGCAGTTCCGGCCGCTGCTGAGTTCGCCGCCGGCGGATTTTACCGAAGCATAGCAAACAAAGAAAAGCATTATAATTGCCAAGGAGAGGGCAATGAGAAAACAGGAAGTCGATTATTTGCTCACCACGATGCTGGATTCCCACCAAAGCGTTTCCGATCTGAACTTTACCGTGGGAAAACCGCTTCAGGTTGAGACCTTTGGGGAGTTGGTAAGTGTAGACATGACCCCCCCGTTGAAATCCCTTACCCCGTTTCAGACGGAAATGGTCGCCCTGAATTTGATCAACCGGGACCGGCGGCTCACAGAAAGGCTTATCGAAGATGGGTCCTGCGACCTGTCCTATTCATTGCCGGGCAAGGCCCGGTTTCGGGTGAATGTATTTTCCCGCTCCGGTGATTATTCAATCGTCCTTCGGCAGCTTGAAACCAAGGTGCCGACGATCAAGGAGATGGGCCTTCCCGAATCATTTTACAAGATGGCCGAGGAACGAAACGGCATCATATTCTTTACCGGTGCCACGGGCACCGGCAAGACAACCTCCCTGGCCGCCATTCTGGAGGAAATCAACAAGAATAAGTCCGTGCATGTGATCACCCTGGAAGATCCCATTGAATATGTCCATTCCCATAAAAAGGCGACATTCAACCAACGGGAGATGGGAACGGATTTTAACTCATTTTCAAACGGTCTCAGGGCGGCGCTTCGCCAGGCGCCCAAGGTGGTTCTGGTCGGTGAGATGCGGGACCGGGAAACGATAGAAATTGGTTTGAATGCGGCCGAAACGGGGCATCTCGTTTTGACCACCCTGCATACCACCGATGCCTCCCAAACCGTCAACCGTATTCTGGGTATGTTTACCACCGAAGAGGAAAACCAGATACGTACCCGACTGGCCGGGTCCCTCAAATGGGTCGTCTGTCAGCGGCTTTTGCCCAAGGTAGGCGGTGGCCGGGTGGCGGCTTTTGAGGCGATGGGAACCAGTCTGCGCGTTAGGGATGCGATTTTGAACGGTGAGTCCGAAGGCAGTACATTCTACGATATTATGGAGGCGGGGGTTGCCTTTGGGATGACCACATTCGATAACTATATTATCAATCTTTTTGAGAAAGGCCTGATTACCGAGGAGGTCGCCGAAAACTATGCCTCCAGGCGCTCTGTTGTCGGGCGGGGCATCGATATGGTTAAAAGCGCAAGGGGTGAGACCACCACCGACATTGACAACCTTGAAATTGATCAGACCTACAATAAAAAACAAAAGCGGTAGGAAAGCAGCCGTTTGATGCCGCTTTATCGAGAGATCGAAAAAACCAAGAAGCGGGTTAGGTGAATACCATGGAAATAAAGTGCCCTCAATGCCAGAGCAAGCTTAATATACCGGATGAAAAGATCCCTATGGGGAAAGTCTCTTCGTTGAAGTGTCCGAAATGCAGCTCCAAAATAACAATCGATTTGCGCCGGGAGGCGGATAAATCCGAAGAGACGCAAAACGAAAATCAATCCGTCCTTTCGGCGAATGGGGGCCAAAAGAATGCGGATGATTTCGGCGTTGATGAGGAAGCCTATGATGCCAGTGAGCGCCCCTTCGATTTTCTTGAGGAGGAGGGCAAAACGGCAATGGTATGCGAAAATGATCCGGATCGCCTGGCAAAAATCAAAGAGATTTTGCAAATTATGGAGTACCATATTACCGAGCCCGAAGGGGTTCGCGAGGCTCTTAGGAAGATGAGATACCACACCTATGATGTGGTATTGGTCAATGAAACCTTTGACGACAGTGATCCGGACGCCAATGGGATTCTTGTCTATCTGGAACGCATGTCAATGGAAATTCGCCGCAATATCTATGTGGTTTTGATTTCGAATCGTTTTAAGACGATGGATTATATGTCCGCTTTTTTGAAAAGCGTTAATATGACGATCAATCCCAAAGATATAGACAGTCTGGATCAGATTTTGACGCGCGGCATCAACGAACGCGATCTTTTTTATGATGTGTATAAGGAAAGCGCCAAAAAATTCGGCAAGGCCTGAGATAACCGGCAATGACGCAGAAGCCTCAATATACCTGCAATGATTACCGCCTGGAGATGATTCTGCTTTCTCTAAAGCAAAGGCTGGCCGGGGAAAACTTGTCCGAAGCGGAGAGAACAGAGATTCAGAAAGAAATCCGTCGCCTGGAAACGGAAATGGGGATGGCGTGAGCGTATAAAAATGCCTTATTTGGCCTGCTGACCGATAATCCGCAGTCCTTCCAGTGTCAATCCGGTTTCTACCGTCTCAATCGTTTTGGAGATACCCCGCATAACCTCTGCCATTCCGCCGGTCGCAATGATTTTTGGGGATTCCGGCCGCATTTCTTTGTGAATCCGCCGCACCATTCCGTCAACCAGTTCGGCATAGCCAAAAAGAAGCCCCGATTTCATACTATCTACGGTATTGGTTCCGACAACCCGCGGCGGCGGTTGAAACTCAATCCTTGGCAGCTTGGAAGCCTCATTGTAGAGCGCTTCAGCGGCGATACCGATGCCCGGGGCAATAGCCCCCCCGAGATATTCGCCTTGTGCTGAAATCACGTCAAAGGTCGTGGCCGTGCCGAAATCGACGACAATCAGACTTTGCGGGTATTTCCGATAGGCGGCGAGGGCATTGACCAGTCGATCCGCTCCGACCTCATCCGGATTGCCGTACAATATGGGCATATCCACATTTTTTGAAGAGACCCACAGGGGAAGGTGGTCAAGATGTCTCTGGCAGAATGCCGTAAGCGTATTCACAAGGGGGGGGACCACGCAGGAGATAACCGTCTTTTCGATCAAATCCGGTTTAATCCCGGCCTGTTGAAACAGCAACGACAGCATGAGGTGAAACTCATCCGCCGTCATAGCGGGTTCGGTATGGATCCTCCAGTCGTGGACCCGGTCTTGTCGTTTAAAAACGCCGATAACCGTATGGGTATTGCCGACATCGATGACTAGCAGCATCGGTTGATCCTTTTAATCCCTATCGGATTCCGGTTTGATTTCAACAATAAAAATTTCAGGGGTGGCTTCAATCATGACGTATTCCCCGGGAAGAACAACCCGGGCCGGCTTGACACAGATGCCGGAAGTTCGTCTTTTTATATCGATATAGACAACGATATCATTTTTTAAACCGCCCTCTGTTGTCGGATCAGGGGGCGGGCCGATGATGGTAATATCAATGGTCCGGGGATGAATCCGGACATTTTCGGTGGCGTTTTTGATTTGGACGTCTATATTTTTAATTAGCCGTTTGGTTGTACCGTTCTTTATGGTCGTGTCCGTAATAATTGGGCCTTCGGATTTTTCCGGGAAAACCTCGGCGCATGCTTCCCGCCCTATCGGATGGAGCAAGGCAAAGAGCATCAAACTCAAAAAAAGCGGTTTTATCAAACGGCTGACAAGCAAATCGGGCATGAAGAACTCAATGGCATGAATCGGATAAACAGGCATTTTTTATGGCATCGGCGATTTTAACGGCGGCCACTGTATTGTGGACATCATGAACCCTGATGATATGGGCGCCGTTTAAAACGGCCGCTGTAAGCGATGCCTGTGTTCCGGTTTCAATCAAAGGATCCGTCGGGGGCAGTTCTTCAGCCCCCGAATCTGCAAGAATTTTGCGTATAAAAGCCTTTCTGGAAGATCCCATTAGAATCGGAACCCCCAATTCTTGAAGCTGATCCAATCGGTGAATAAGGCAGAGGTTATGGGCCACGGTTTTTCCAAACCCAATTCCCGGGTCAATGATAAGCTGGGATTTTTTGATGCCACAAGATTCTGCCCGTTTGATGGCCGCCTCCAGAAATTCGCCGATTTCAGCCATTAAATCACTATAAACGGGGTTAACCTGCATATTGGCCGGCATGCCCTTCATATGCATGAGGATCACCAGCACATCCCTCTCCGCCGCGACTCTACCCAACTCCGGATCAAACCGAAGGGCGCTGATGTCATTTATTATCGAGGCCCCCGCTGAGATAGCCTCTCTGGCCACGGCCGCCTTGGTCGTATCAATCGAAATCGGGATTGATAGCTCTTCGGCGAGTTTTTCAATAATCGGTATCACCCGCCGGCATTCCTCATCAATTGAAACCGGCTGGGAGAACGGACGCGTGGATTCCCCGCCGATATCAATCATGTCCGCCCCGGCGGCAGCCATCGCTTTCGCATGATCCAGGGCGGTCTCATGGACGAAGAATCTGCCGCCGTCGGAAAAAGAGTCCGGCGTGACATTTAGTATACCCATAATGCGGGTTCGTTTGCCAAGCTCAAGACTGTGCGTCTGCCACTTGAGATGATGCGTCTGCGTTCTCATCCGTCTTCTCGGTATTATCAATATTCACTTTCGCGTTTGAATCCGAAGGAAGCGTAAACCCGGGGCGCATGGAATAAATCAGCTCATCGAGCTCTTTGCCCATCACCGTTTCTTTTTCAAGCAACATCTCCGCCAGTTTGTCCAGAACATCCCGATTCTCAGTTAACAGATCCTTGGCCCGCTGGTAGCTTTCCTTGACGATACGGCTGATTTCCGAATCAATCAGGTTGGCGGTTTCTTCGGAATAATCCCGGTGCTGGGCGATTTCCCGTCCAAGGAATATCTGCTCATCCTGCTGGCCATAGGATAAGGGGCCCAGCGCCTCACTCATCCCCCAGTTGCGGACCATATTATGGGCAAGCTCAGTGGCCTGCTTGATATCATTGGCGGCACCGGTGCTGATGCGTCCGAACACAATCTCTTCTGCCACCCGTCCGCCCATGGCGACGGATAGTTCGCTGAGCAGCTGGTCCTGGTATTTGAAATCCCTCTCCTCCGGCAGAAACCAGGTCACACCGGCCGCCCGTCCCCGGGGGATAATGGTAATCTTATTGATGGAGTCGGTTTCCGGCAGGAACCGGGCGACAAGGGCATGCCCCCCCTCGTGAAACGCCGTGGTTTTTTTGTCTTCTTCCCGCATGACTTTGGATTTGCGCTCAAGCCCCATGAAAATTTTGTCTTTGGCATCTTCGAAATCCTCCATGGTTACCTGGGTTTTATCTTTTTTGGCGGCTATCAGCGCGGCTTCGTTGACCATATTCTCGAGATCCGCCCCGGAAAAGCCCGGCGTCCCCTTGGCCAGTATTTCCGGATTGACGCCGGCGTCAATCGGGCTCCGCTTGAGGTGAACCTTGATGATTTCGGTTCGGCCCTTGATATCCGGCATGGGCACGACCACCTGCCGGTCGAACCGGCCGGGCCGGAGAAGCGCAGGATCAAGCACATCCGGTCGGTTCGTCGACGCAATGAGGATGACCCCCTCATTGGATTCAAACCCGTCCATTTCAACGAGCAGCTGGTTGAGGGTTTGTTCGCGTTCATCATGGCCGCCGCCAAGGCCGGCCCCCCGATGGCGGCCGACGGCATCCATTTCATCGATAAATATGATGCAGGGCGCGTTCTTTTTGCCTTGGACAAACAGGTCCCGGACCCTGGAAGCCCCCACGCCAACAAACATTTCCACAAAATCGGAGCCGGAAATACTAAAAAACGGGACGCCAGCTTCACCGGCGATGGCGCGGGCCAGCAGTGTCTTTCCGGTACCGGGGCCGCCGACCATTAAGACGCCTTTGGGAATACGGCCGCCCAGTCTTGTGTATTTTTTCGGATCTTTTAAAAAATCGACCAGTTCGGCGACTTCATCCTTGGCTTCGTCTACACCGGCCACATCGCTGAAGGTGACTTTTTCCGCTTGGTCAGAGAGCATTCGCGCGCTGCTCTTGCCGAAAGACAGGGCTTTCCCGCCGCCGCCCTGCATTTGACGCATAAAGAAAATCCATATGGCGATCAACAGGATCATGGGCAGCCATGACACCAGGACCGATATGAACCAAGGGGTCTCCTGCTCCGGCTTGGCTGTTATCGAAACCCCCCTGTTGCGCAGAATGCTGATCAGATCGTTATCCTGTGGGGCATAAACTTGAAACCGGTTCCCCTTGTCGTCGGTAACAGTTAATTCCTGCCCCTGTATGACGGCCTGTTTGATCTGGCCGTTGTCGACCATGGAAAGGAATTCGGTATAGTTCATCTCCGCCTGGCCGCTGTGTTGTTGGCTGAAGATGTTATAGAGCAGGATCATCATCAGCACAATGACAATCCAGAGCGCCAGGTTCTTGTTAAAGTTGTTCAATCGTTTTTACCTCCGGAAGATTGGTTTAATAAAAAGCATTATATTATAATTAATAAATACACTTTTTCGCAATAGCGAAATTTGATGGTGTCGTAAAAAGCTTTTATCATATTACTTCATGCCCGGTTCCGTATCATTGTCGCAGGTGCTCAACTCGGCTTTTATGAGTTTTTTCGAAGCGGGGGTCACCCTTACCGAATTCGAGATGCGTTGTCCGGCCAGCCAGACGATCTGATGGCGGCTCTCAACCACCGGGTATAGGGGGCGTTCCTGTTTGGGCACCCTATTGTTAATGAAATAATCCTTTATTTTCTGGGAGCCCTTCATCCCGAAGGGTACGAATCGATCGCCCGGTTCCGGATTTCTGACAATCAACGGAAAACAAAGCCCGTCGAAGTCGAAGAATTCAACCGATGCCCGGGCTTTTCGGGTTAAATCAGGCAAGCTGTAGCTGTCTGCTTCTGAAATAGATAGTGTTTTTCGGATCTCGGGGATCCATAGTTGAATCGGGAGGTCCTCCAGACGGATCTCATAATGATAAACCGGCGGGTCTCGGAGGGGGTTGGTTGATCTCAGATTTTTTGACGCCCGCCGGACGATCAGATGCTCATTTACTTTTTCAAGCCGTATTTGATCCGGCAAATCGACCCAGGTGGTTGCTTTTTTACTGAAAACTATTTCAATGGCGGCATCGAGCTGGGACAAACGAATGCGTCGGAGATTCCCCTTGACCTGTTTGATCGCGGCCCTGAGCACCCGTCTTAGATGGGCGGTGTGGAGTTTTTCCAGCGTGGAGACGCAGAGCCCCCATTCGTCTTTGCCCGTGTATATGGCGGCCTGATCCAGCGTTTCCCGGGTCAGGCGCTCCAGCCAGTTTTCTTCGCGCCTGAAGATATCTGAAAGGCGGTCCAGGGTCGCTTCGACATTCTGATTGTATTCCTGTCTCAACAGCGGCATAAGCTCGTGCCGTATTTTATTTCTCAAAAAAGCAGGGTCCGCGTTTGTATGGTCGGTTACGTATCTCAGCGCATTTTCCGCCAGGCAATCCATAATTTCAATCCGGGAGGCCTTTATCAACGGACGTATAATATGTCCCCGAACCGGGGGGATACCGCTTAGCCCCGAGGGACCGGTGCCCCTCAAAAGATTCATTAAAATCAACTCCGCATTGTCATCCCGGTGGTGGCCAAGCGCAATCCGATCAAACCCGTGCGAGTCGAGGATCCCGTCGAAAAACGCGTAACGCTCGTTACGTCCGGCCTCTTCAAGGGATTGCCTTGATTTTTGGGCCGTTTTTCGGACATCCGTTTTTTTATAGAAAAACGGCAGATTTTGTTTTTCGGCGAGCGATCGGACGAAATCGGCATCCTCGTCCGAGTCGGTAGAGCGAAGGCCATGATTTAAATGCGCGATGCCGAGGCGAAGGCGAAGGCTCTGGGCGAGGAGCGTCAATACATGCAATAGACAAACCGAGTCCGGGCCCCCGGAGATCCCGGCGAGGATCGCCGCACCGGGGGGGATCATTCGGTATTCACGAACCGTTTGGACGGTTTTTTTGAGCAGTCGGTTTGTCTGTAAAAAATGGTGGCGCATAGGCAAAATTAAAATCCCCGCAGATTATTATAACCTAAATTGAGCGATTTTCAAGTATGCGGCAGATATACCGAACCCGATTAAATTCTCTCTTGAAAACATGGTCATCCGTCCTTATAGTATAAACGCCTGGTTGTGATAAGCGGGGCGCTAGCGGTACCCTTTTCCCGAAATCCGCTTTATGCGGGGCCGAATTCCCTGCGGAGGGCTCTATGTGATAGGATAGGGGGTTCTGATCGGCCGCCGCGCAACAGGCGGTTGTGAACCTCGTCAGGTCCGGAAGGAAGCAGCGATAATCAACCCAGCCTGTGTCGCGGATCGATCCCGGTCAAGTTACCCCCTTTCATTCACTAAAGTTCAACGCAGGGTTCACAGCCAGGTTTCCATTATTCTGGGCTGGAATTATTTCCGTACCGGTGGGTGCCCTCCCCCCTTTTTTACTTAGACGCTCTCTTGACATTCCCCTATCGCGTCTTATCTTTTTCACGAAATTAGCCATACGCTAATGATTTACTAATATACTCATAAGGTTATAATTTAAGCAGAAAAAATCTCCATCTAATTCATTGAATCGGGGTGATGCAATTGGCCAAAAATTCAGAATCTAAAAAAACTGAGACGTTAGAAGAGAATATGGCGGAAGCCAATTCAAACGCATCCAAATATAAAAAAGACGGGATAGATGAGGCCTCACAGGCCGGCGAGGCGACAGGCGCCGAAGCAACGGAGGAAGGCGAGCAGGTGTCTACAGAGGCGACAATCGAACAATTAAAATCCGAATTGGAGCAGGTTCGCCAGGAATCCGCCGATGAGCACGACCGGTTGTTGAGATTGTCTGCTGAATTCGAGAATTATAAAAAGAGGATGGATCGTCAGGCGGATGAGTTTAAAAAATATGCCAATGAGTCGCTTTTAAAGGAGCTTTTAACGGTTGTGGATAACCTGGAGCGGGCGATCTCCTCAACGGATCAGGATAGAGGCGCAAACAATGAGGCCTGTGTCATTGAAGGCGTCGAAATGACGCTCAATGAAATATTAAAGGTTTTAAAAAGGTTTAACGTGACACCGGTTGAGGCAAAAGGCAAACCCTTTGACCCGGTTTATCATGAGGCCATGATGCAGGAAGAAACGGATGAATATCCTGAAAATACGGTTATCAATGAGTTTCAAAAGGGCTATATGCTGCACGACAGGCTGTTGCGGCCGGCCATGGTGGTCGTATCAAAACCGAAGTCCAAGGAATAATTCATAAATCAGAATATACAATATCAATCATATAAGGAGGGTGACAAATGGGGAAGGTAATCGGCATTGATCTCGGTACGACGAATTCGTGCGTAGCCATTCGAGAGCAAAATGAAACGAATGTTATTACAAATCCGGAAGGCAACCGAACGACGCCGTCGGTTGTCGCAATTTCAGAAGACGGGGAACGTATGGTCGGTCAGGTGGCTAAACGTCAGGCCATCACCAATCCGGAAAACACCGTGTTTGGTGTAAAGCGCCTGGTTGGCCGAAAATATGATTCCTCGGAGGTCCAGCGGGACATTAAGAATATCCCCTATAAAATTGAAAAGGCCAACAACGGGGATATTCGGATTAATCTCCGGGAAAAACACCACAGTCCGGCGGAAATTTCATCGTTTATTCTGGCGGATATCAAGGATACCGCTGAACAGTATCTTGGTGAAACGGTAACGGATGCGGTTATTACGGTGCCGGCCTATTTTGATGACAGCCAGCGCCAGGCAACCAAAGATGCCGGTAAAATCGCTGGTTTAAATGTTCTACGGATTATCAACGAACCGACCGCCGCATCGCTTGCCTATGGTCTGGATAAAAAATCCGATGAAAAGATCGCTGTTTTCGATCTCGGCGGCGGAACATTTGATATATCGATTCTGGAAATCGGCGACGGGGTTTTTGAAGTCAAGGCTACCAACGGGGATACCCATCTGGGCGGCGATGATTTTGATCTGCGGCTGATTGACTATCTGGCCGATGAGTTCAAAAAGGAAAGCGGCATTGACGTTAGAAACGACAAGATGGCCTTGCAGCGTTTGAAAGAAGGTGCGGAAAAGGCCAAGATGGAGCTTTCCACGGCGCTGCAGACGGATGTGAATCTGCCGTTTATCACTGCTGATGCCAATGGCCCCAAACACATGAATATCAAGATTACCCGGGCCAAGCTCGAAGCCCTGGTGGAAGATCTGCTGAACAATCTCGAGGGGCCGTGCAAAACCGCGTTAAACGATGCCGGCTTAAAACCCGATGATATCAACGAGATCATTCTCGTCGGCGGTATGACCCGAATGCCTGCTGTGCAGGAAAGGGTAAAAAGCATCTTCGGCAAGGAGCCCCACAAGGGGGTCAATCCGGATGAAGTGGTGGCCATCGGCGCTGCGATTCAAGGCGGTGTGCTCAAAGGCGATGTCAAAGATGTCCTGCTTCTTGATGTCACTCCGCTTTCTTTGGGCATCGAAACGCTGGGCGGGGTCATGACCAAATTGATCGAGAAAAACACCACCATTCCCACACGGAAGAGCCAGATTTTCTCGACGGCCCAGGACAACCAGCAGGCTGTAACCATTCATGTCCTGCAGGGAGAACGCGAGATGGCGGCACACAATAAGACCTTGGGCCGGTTCGAACTGACCGATATTCCGCCGGCGCCGAGAGGCGTGCCCCAGATCGAGGTGACCTTTGATATCGATGCCAACGGCATTGTCCATGTCTCCGCCAAGGACAAGGCGACCGGCAAGGAACAGTCGATCCGGATTACAGCCTCCAGCGGCCTGTCTCAGGAGGAGATCGATCAGCTGGTCAAGGATGCCGAAACGCATGCTGAAGAAGATAAGAAACAGAAGGAGCTTGCTGAAGCCAGAAATAATGCGGATTCATTGATCTATTCCACTGAAAAGTCGCTTAATGAACTGGGTGACAAGGTCGATTCGGGAACTAAATCCCAGATTGAAGAGATCATCGGCCGCCTTAAAAAGGAGATAGAAGGCGACGATACGGAAAAGATCAAGAGTATTTCGGAAGAATTGACGCAGGCGTCCCATAAACTGGCGGAAACCATGTATCAACAGGCTTCCGAGAGCGGCGGTGATCAGCAGGCAGGAGCTGAAGCCGGTGGAGAATCTCAATCCCAGCAGAGCAGCGGATCTGAAGACGAAGATGTGGTTGACGCCGATTATGAAGAAGTAAAGGACGATAACAAATAGCTCCCACGCCGGGCTTGCCAAAAGCCCGAATGTATACAACCCCGGCCCGCTTGTCAGCGGACCGGGGTTTTTTTGTGTGCCAATGGTGCCGGCTATGGGCTTACTTCTAAGTAACTTGAAAATATATATTAATATTCCAGAAGCTTAACTCTCTGTCATTCCGGGAAACGAAAGCGACGAGGAATCTTGTTTGTTCAAGATTTCTCGCTGCCGCTCGAAATGACAATGCGGATGTTTTTTAGAGTTCCTTTCTGCAAAAATGGCGCGCTATCGCAATAAATCGTTTTTTACGAGACTGTCAAAAAACAAACAATACCCAAATTCCAATGATCAAAACTCAAAACAACCCGACATTCGACAAAGGAGGGGTTGTTTTAAAAATTGGGATTTAACCATGAACCTTAAACCTTGCATCTTTCCCCTTTCCCCTTTCCCCTTATACCTAATACCCAAAACCAAATCCCCGAAGTTGCTTAGACGGTTGACTTTTCAGGGTGGTTTGATAAAGGCAATGGGCAATTATAGGCTCGTATGATAAAACCATCAGAAACAATAGCTTCTTTAAATCGAGGCCGACTATATGGTGATCACTGAGATACTGGCGCGTAACGCCCGAATGTATGGAGATGAAATCGCCCTGGTCGAACGCGAACCGGCGGCCAGGAAACGTTCTGAAATGACTTGGCGGCAATTTCACATACTGTCCAATCAGACCGCCAATGCCCTGCGGAGCCAGGGTGTGGAAAAAGGGGATCGGGTGGTTCAGTTGATGATGAACTGTATTGAATGGCTTCCCGTCTATTTTGGTATACTCAGAGCGGGCGCCATCGCCGTTCCCCTGAACTTTCGTTTTCAATCGGCGGATATCAGCCGGTGTGTTCGGGTCTCCGGGGCCCGGACTTTGATATTCGGCGAAGAATTCATTGAGCGGGTCGGTGAATCGAAGGCGGAGATGGATCAATGGGTAAAGACCTATGTATATGTCGGCTCGTTATCGAGGTGCCCTTCATACTGTGTTTACTATAAGGATTTTATCCAGGAAGCGGCCGGAGACGCCCCGAATGTTTCGCTCAACCTCTGGGATGGCGCAGGAATTTATTTTACTTCCGGAACCACCGGCAAGCCCAAGGGGGTCTACCTGACGCATCGAAACCTGGAATCCGCTTGTTATGTGGAGAACCGGCATCATAACCAGACCCATACGGACAACTTCCTTTGCATCCCGCCTCTCTATCATGCAGGGGCGAAAATGCACTGGTTCGGCAATCTGATCGTGGGTGCCCGGGCCGTCATCTTAAAGGGGATCCGACCGGAAATGATTCTTAGAGTGATTTCCGAGGAACAGGTAACCATTGTTTGGCTCCTGGTGCCCTGGGTGCATGATATACTTGTCGCTATAGAAAACCAGACCCTCGACCTCTGCGATTATCATCTGGATCAATGGCGGCTGATGCATATCGGTGCCCAGCCGGTACCGCCCAGTTTGGTCCAGAAATGGAGACATTATTTTCCGAACCATGCGTATGACACCAACTATGGGTTGACCGAGGCGACCGGCCCGGGTTGTGTGCATTTGGGTCTGGAGAATTTTCATAAGGTCGGATCGATCGGTATCCCGGGCTTTGATTGGGAATGCCGGATCGTTAACGAAGACGGAGCCGATGTGGCGGACGGGGAGCCGGGAGAACTGCTGGTAAAGGGGCCCGGCGTAATGACCGGCTATTATAAAAATCCTGATAAAACCGAAGCCGTGTTAAAAGACGGCTGGCTGCATACCGGCGATATCGCCCGAAAGGATGGGGACGGCTTCAACTGGTTAATCGATCGAAAAAAGGACGTGATTATTACGGGCGGAGAAAATATCTTTCCGGTTGAGGTGGAAAGTTTTTTAATGACCCACGAGGATATTTTTGACGCCGGGGTCATTGGTGTGCCTGATACTCGGCTGGGGGAGGTTGTTGCCGCTGTTATTGCTGCCAAGCCCGGAAAAAGGCTTGTGGAAGAAGAAATTGCAAGGTTTTGCGAAGCGCTTCCCAAGTACAAGCGGCCAAGACGATTTTTTTTCGACGATGTGCCGAGAAATCCCACCGGTAAGATCGAAAAGCCCCGGCTTCGCGATAAGTACTCGAAATAAGGGCCTTCTCAGCCATTATTCTTCGTATTCTTTTAATACGGCATTTGCAATGTCGAGATCATAGGCTTGGGCGGGGTTAAACTGGTTGCCGTCATACATTTTTTTTGCCTCTTCAATGGCCTCATAAGGCACCCAGCCATGCGCCTGCCAAAGCTCGGGGTCATCCGCGTTCCACAGGCGAAAATACAGGGTGTCGTCCTCTCTTTTGACATACATCCGCACCCGCTTATTGTCGGGAAACGGGTAATAATAAATGCCTTTGTCATCCTTCATTGGCATGCATCCTTTAATAGCTTTGTACCTAAATTGAGCGTTCCAAATTTGATGGCTTCGTAAAAAGCGATTTATTGCGCTGGCGCCCCATTTTTGCAGAAAGTAACTCTGAAAAGCGTCCGCATTGTCATTTCGAGCGGTAGCGAGAAATCTTTAACAATCAAGATTCCTCGTC
>JAGXLR010000082.1 GCA_018334555.1 Desulfobacterales bacterium | reverse complement strand
TCGGGAGCTGAAAGAAGGCAGCGCATGGAGCGGCCTGTTTCGCCAGCGCTGTGAAAAGCCCCTCAAGCAGATCGCGGACAACGACTATGACCTGTTCGTGGACCTGCTCGACGTCTTTAACGGCCGGTCGGTCGAACATCTGGATGCGGATATCGCGCGGGTGTTTTATGTGTTGCCCAAGGTCCCGATCATGGTCTGCTACTGGCCGCCGGAGGAGGATTTTGAATCCAACCTCAACATCTTTTTCGATAAAGCCGCGGAAGACAACCTCAACCTCTCCTCCATCAATGCCCTGGGCTCCGGCCTGGCGCGGATGTTTGAAAAACTGGCGCTAAAGCACAGCATGCATCAGGTGTTTGCAGCCAGCAACTAGACATTGGGCAGACCCGCAGGATCAGGCGATTCCCGAGGCGATGCGCGCCCTTCCATCGCGTATCGCCTGATCCCGGGCGGAAGTCAGGCGCCGAGTTTCTCTATGATGGTGTCACAGACCGCCTCCTGCGTCCCCGCCGCACAGTTGATGGTGATATCTGCTCTTCGGGGTCGGGCCAAGCCAAACTGTTGATTTTTTGACAAAAAAATATCCCAAATAGGTGATTATAGGCCTTATATTGCTTTTTTATATCAATAAAACATGAATATAAAGAAACACCTTTAATCCCTTTGAGTCTAAAGTGATCATTTTACCCTCAAAAAAGTCCATATTGCCTTAATTTCAAGTAGTATTTTGAAGTAATTAGATACAAATTCAATTTGTTATCTTGGCCCGACCCCTGACCCAACCCCCGACCCAAAAACTTCGAGGGGGCGAAGTACAAACACGCCAGCGCATTGGCGTTTGGCATGGGTTTGTTTGCGGCAGGCTCCAAAAACGATTCTCCCTATATCCAGCTTTTATGGATTCCCATACCGCTGTGAGGTTGAAGGCAAAGAACGGCCTTTCAAGATTCGACAAATTAGATTGAGGTTTTAAGAAGAGTATATAGACGAATAAGCTACTCGCAAAATAATCGTTTCAAGCATCAAGGTATTTAACACCCTCCACATCATTCTCCATCACCATCCCGCCCCCCATAAGCATACAAATAAGCCGGCCGGTCCAGATTGCCTCTCAATTTTCGGAAGCCTTCATGTGATAAAACGAAACATCCGTGGCTTCTGCCAAGCCTGAATTTTTCCTTCCAGTTCAGAAGAATCGATTTCAGGGAGACGTAATAGCCTGCATGGATGCTGATACCCCGTCTTCTGGCGTTATCGTTTAATTGTGGATCGAGGCCCTCAAGACGGTATGACGGCCCGTGTTTGCCGTTGTAAAGCTGCTCAACCTTGAACAACCCGGCAGAGGATTTAAGGGAATTCATTTGATTGGACAGATCCGAGGCGTAGACTAGGCCGGAGTTCTTGCCATGCGCCACCCGTCCATGAAAAACCGCCCCACCCTTTTCCAGATCGATAATCGCCAGGCGCTTGGTCTGGGAGGGCTTTGAAAAATCGACAATTATCAATGTGCCATTTTCGGGCTGCCGGCCGTTTGTTTCCGCCAGTGCTGAATAGGCCCAGCTTTTGGCATCATTGCTGACTGCTGGTGCGAAAACGAAATAGGCGAGGACTCCTGCAATACACAGAAAGATTATTATTAATGCGAAGACAATATTTTTCTTCATCAGGGAATTCCCGTGTCTTACTGTCCTCCATCTTCTTTTCAGTGCGTGCAGAACCATTTCGAAGATTTGGAAATGGTCTGGGAAGAACGCTACCAACGCAGATACGATTTTTTTCGACCCTATGTCAAGGATGTGATTTACCGGTATCTGGACTGCGGGGACCTGCATCTGGGTTTTGCCCGCGTGCGATGCGAGTCCTGCGGCCACGAATATTTGCTGCCGTTTTCCTGCAAACGCCGGCATTTCTGCCCCTCCTGCCATCAAAAAAGAGTTATTGAATTTGGCCAATGGTTATGTGAAGAAGTACTCAAGCATGTGCCGCATCGCCAATGGGTCTTTAGCATCCCCAAGCGCCTCCGCATCTACTTCATGGCCCATCGGCGGTTGTTGGCCGAACTTTCCCGCCGGGCCTGGAAAGTGCTCTCCAAATACCTCAAGGCCGGGGTATCATATGCTGATGCGACCCCGGGCGGCGTCATCGCGGTCCAGACCTTAGGCGATTTCCAGAATTTTAATCCCCACCTGCATATTATCGCAACAGACGGCTGTTTTTATGGAAACGACATGTTCATCAGAGGCCCTGCTGCCCCCGTGCCGGCCGACCTGGAGGAGGCTTTTCGCCGGGAGATATTCAAGCTGCTTAAAAAAGAAGGCATGATCACCGATTTTATCATCAACAACATGAACAACATGATGGGCTGGCATCACAGTGGATTCAGGTCATATATGAATCCAAGGACGGCCGGACTTAAAAAGCCTTCGAAAAACGATCAGAAAGGCAAATTTTTGGCTGATTTCGGGTGGCCGACAGGATTTTTTTTGTCTAAAAAGGGGTCAAATCTTTAAACTTGAAATTTTATAGAATCCAGATATAAAGGCAATATGGCCAGACAACTCCGCATTCAATATCCCGGGGCATACTACCATGTCACGTCCCGGGGCAATGAAAGACAAGACATTTACAGGGATGATTTGGATTATCAGACATTTCTGGAGAAACTGGCCATCTCCCTGGATGTGCATAACGTGTCATTGCTTGCTTACGTCTGCATGACCAATCATTTCCATTTATTTTTAACCACACCGGACGGGAACCTGTCCGAATTTATGCGACATTTCAATATTTCATATACGTCTGCGTTTAATCGTCGTTATAAGCGATCGGGGCATTTATATCAGGGGCGATATAAATCGTTTCTGGTGGATGCCGACACCTATTTAAAGGAGGTTTCCAGGTATATTCATTTGAATCCGGTCCGAATTAAAAAATACGCCAACCTGCCGGCAACGAAAACCATTAAAATTTTATCCGAATATAAATACAGCAGTTTTAAAGGGTATACCAATTTGAGTGCCCGTGTGGATTTTATCAATTACAAAAAAGTACTTGGCTGTTTTAACGGCGATACAGTCGAAGGCAGAAGGCAATACCGGCAATTTGTTTACAGGGGACTGAAAGAAAAAACTGCCAATCCGTTCGATAGCGGAAAGAAAAAAGGAATTATTGGATCCAGCGTATTTATGGAATATATCCGAAAACGATATATTGATAAACATATTTCCAATGGTGAAAGGGAACTGCCCGAATTAAAGGCTGCCAGAGAATTGATAGAGCCGTCGGAACTGGTCGAAAAATATTGTCAAATGATCAATGCGGACGCGTCTGAAATTTGCCGTAAAGGCAAAAGTTCCGTTGACCGGGCAGTTCTGATGGAACTTCTCTATCGGTGCTGTAATATGAAACAGCCGGAAATCGGACAAATGGTTGGGGGAATGGATTATAGTTCCGTGAGTGTTGCCAGGAAGCAGTTACGGCTTCAAATGAAGAAAGATCACGTATTAAAGCGAAAGGTTGAAAAGTTGGTGAAAGATTTTTCAAATTTAAAGATTTGACCCCCATTAGAGCCCACTTATTTCTTGACGGACTGAGCCCACAGATACAGGACGATGCCGGCGGCGGTTGCGGCGTTTAACGACTCCACCGCTTCGCTGATGGGGATTGAAACGGCTTTATTCCTCAAATGGTCGGGCAGTCCGCCCCCCTCCACGCCGGGCAGCAGGCCGAAGGCCTCCGGAAACGCAAATCCGGCAATATCTTTTTTCCCTTCACCGGAAAGGGCGACAAGCGGCAGATCAGATGTCAGAGCCGCTATGGACGGCCCCTGGTAAAGGTTTGCATAAAGCACGGCGCCCCCCGATGCCCGAATCGCCTTTGGATGATAGGGATGGGCGCTTTCAGCCAGTAAAATCACATTTCTGACACCGAATGCCACGGCCGTCCGAATGACCGCCCCGACATTTTCCGGGTCCTGGAAGGGAATCAGCAGGCTGCAGCCCTCGGGGAACCCTTCGGCGGGCCGCCACTTTCCGATGCGCGGGATGGTAACCAGAAGAAGCGGCGAATGGGTGCCGTTTACATCAAGGCTCTTAAACAGCGGCGGCGTCAGCTGATACCAGGCCAGGGCCTCAGGCGCATCCTCCGGCGGGGGTGGCTGGGTATCCTCGGAAACATAGGCTTCACACCGACCCGGAAAATCCCTCAAAATCTCTTTCACCTGTTTGCTGCCCGAAATCAGGGCCTTTTCCTGCTTCCTGATGCCCTTTCCGGTCAGCAGCTTTTTGAGATCCTTAAAGGTGTCGTTTTGCCCGCTTTCAATACGGCGTATCATATGCTTTTCCATAACCCTTGCATGCCTCTCCCACATCGGCGCATCGATTCGCCGGAAAACCACCAGCCGGCGACGATGCGGCGAATGGGGAATCTGATAGGATTCGTTCCGGCACAGCCCATAAGTACCGGCGAACTTTTTATCCGCAGCCGCGATTTCATCTTCGCATCCCGGCCCTTTCATGAATATGGCCAGCCCGTCTTCGGCAAGGCAGCCATCGATCCGCGCCAGGGTTTTTTCAATGGACTCAACCGCCCGGGTGATAATTCCGGATACGGGCTGTTGGAATTTGGGGGTGATGCCATGGCCGATCACGGATATATTTTTGAGGTCCACGGTCTTGATAACGGTTTCCAAAAATTCCGCCCGGTTCTGCCGGCTTTCAGCCAGGATTATCTCTGTCTCCGGGTAGGCAATCTTGAGCGGAATCCCGGGCATGCCCGGCCCCGTGCCGATATCCAGAAGCGGCGAGGGCAGCGCAACCATCTGGCCGGGAAGGATAGAGTCCACATAGAGCTTCATGACCATGTTGGTGAAATTATGGATCCGGGTCAGGTTGAGCTTTGGATTGTATTCGCGCAGGAGTTTGTGATAAGACCAAAGCTGTTGAAGCTGGGTGCCTGACAGATAAATCCCGCAGCGCGCCATCAGCGCCGCCATGTCTGTCAGGGTATGGCCCCTGGCGTTTCCGGATTTATAACTGTTTTTATTCATTTTAATTCGGTTCAGTATGGATACGCCCCGACCCTTCTTTTTTATCAAAAAATGGCCGGTTTTTTATGAAGACAACCACCTTCTCGTCCTTTATAAACCAGCCGGCCTGCTGGTGCAAGCGGATCAAACAAAAGACGCATCGCTTTTGGCGCTTGCCAAAACCTGGCTGAAAAACCGGTACCAGAAACCCGGACGGGTCTATCTCGGCCTCGTCCATCGCCTGGACCGGCCGGTGGCCGGGGTGATGTTGTTCGCCCGGACATCCAAAGCAGCGGGCCGGTTAAGCGAGCAGTTCCGGACCGGAAGCGTGGAGAAAAAATACACGGCGGTGGTTGAAGGCATTGTCAGTCAGCCATCCGGCCGCCTGGTCCATCCGCTTGAGCGCATCAACGGGAAATCCAGCCGGATCATGGCCGTACCAACCCCGAAAACCCGGGAAGCCCGGCTTTCCTATCAGGTGCTGGATACCGGCCAGTCAAAAAGCCTGGTTGAAATCGATCTCGAGACCGGCCGTCACCATCAAATACGGGCGCAGTTTGCCCACATGGGTCACCCCGTTGTGGGCGACCTCCGCTACGGCGCCGCAAAACCCTTGCCTGACAAGCAAATCGCCCTGTGCGCCACCGGGCTCTCGGTCATCCACCCGACCCTTAACGAAACCCAGCGCTTTGTCACCCCCTATCCCGAAGGCTGGCCCTGGCCGAAAACCGGGGATAGTCAGGACGCCCCGCCCTGGAACTGGTCCGCCCTTTTCCCTGAGATCAAACCCTATATCGTTTAGCCTTTCATTTTACTCATACCTGATTGATTGAAAAATAGAGATTTTCTATTTTTAGAGGCCAATTAATAGACATTAACAATTTGACTTATAGAAATTTATAATGCATTTAATTAAATTTTTAACCGACTGGGTTGATCGAAGGCTCGGGCATCATAAGAAGAAATTTGCTGACCACGTTCCATTGTCACGTAATGATCAAAGAAAGGCAAGGTGTTATGAAAAATCTGTTTGCCACACGATGGGGAATTATCGGCGTCGGCACATTTATCGGTGCCGTCGCCGCGCTGCTGCAGTACTGGGGAAATCCGGGAAACATGGGCATCTGCGTGGCCTGTTTTGAAAGGGATATCGCCGGCGCGCTGGGGCTCCACCGGGCCGGGGTGGTGCAGTACATACGCCCGGAGATCATCGGGTTTGTGTTCGGATCGCTGGCGGCCGCCATGATCTTTAAAGAGTTCCGGCCCCGGGGCGGGTCTGCGCCCATTGTGCGCTTTGTCCTGGGCGCCTTTGCCATGATCGGCGCCCTGGTTTTTCTGGGATGCCCATGGCGGGCCATGCTGCGCTTGGCCGGCGGGGACGGAAACGCGATTCTGGGCATTATCGGCCTGATCGCCGGCGTATGGATCGGCACCCGGTTTTTAAAAAACGGGTACTCGCTTGGCCGTACCCATAAATTTTCGGCAACCGCCGGCTGGGTTCTGCCGGCGATTTTTGCCTTTTTCTTTTTATTGATGCTGATTTACCCGCCCTCCGAAGGCATGGCCAAAAACGGCGTCCTTTTCTACAGCACCAAGGGGCCCGGCGCCATGCACGCGCCGATTTTCGTCTCCCTGCTGGTCGGGCTGGCTATCGGGTTTATCGCCCAGCGCAGCCGCTTCTGCACCATGGGCGCATTCCGCGATCTGATCCTGTTTAAACAGACCCATCTGTTTTCCGGGGTGGTCGCGCTGGTCGTCTTCGCATTTATTACCAACCTGATCCTTGGCCAGTTCCATCCGGGGTTTAAAAACCAGCCGGTCTCCCATACCCTTCATATCTGGAACGCGCTGGGAATGGTCCTGGCCGGCCTTGCCTTTGCCCTTGCCGGCGGGTGCCCGGGCCGCCAGTTGTTTTTATCCGGTGAAGGCGATGCGGATGCCGGCGTTTTTGTCCTCGGCATGATTTTCGGGGCGGGCATTTCCCACAACTTCGGATTGGCCAGTTCACCGAGCGGCCTGGGCCCGCATGGCATCGCGGCGGTCGTCATCGGCCTGGCGGTATGCCTGGTGATCGGATTTACAATAAAACCCCAGACAGCAAGGAGATAAAAAATGTCGACAACAGTGGATGCCCGGGGGCTTTCCTGCCCTCAGCCGGTGCTGATGGCCCTTGATGAGATCAAAAAAACAACCGGGACAGAACTCGTGGTGCTGGTGGATACGGAAGCCTCCAAGGAAAATGTCAGCCGGGCGGTTGAAAGCCAGGGCTGGCAGGTCCGTGAAATCAGGGAAGACGGGGAAACCTATCAGCTTGACATTCAGAAGGCTTAACCATGGGGCTGCTGAGTTTTTTGAAAAAAAGGCGGCGCCAGCCGGCCATATCAAACGAAGACCGCGGCATCCTGGTGTTTGAAAATACCAGCGAGGTCATTCAGGCGGAAAACCTCCTGGCCCGAGAAGACCGCTCGATCCGGGTCATGGGCCCGCCCCCGGAAATCCGAACCGGCTGTGACCTGGTGATTGAATTCCCCTTGATCGAAGCGCTTGAAATTATCCGGACGCTTGAATCCGAAAATGTGTACCCCCTGAAAGCGGTACCGGTGACGGGGTCTTTGCTTGAACCGGTAGACATTTTTTTTACCAGAGATTACGGCCGGTTTTTAATGGTCCAGGCGGCGAATATGAAATTAACCGTGGAGAAGGACTCATTGACAGTGGTCAACGTTTCCGGCGGCGGATGCCCGGATGTGCCCTATCTGGCCGCGGAAATGGTGGGCAAAACGCTGGATGCGGCCCCAGCGCCCCGCAGCATCGGCCATACCCTGTGCGGCTATGCCCTGCAACTTGCCTATGAGGAAATGAAGCGGAAATGTTCGCAGTAATCGGAACGGTTCCGGATAAAGAGTTTCCGCTGGTATGCGAACCGGCCGCGCTGTCCGGCGGAAAACTCATCGTCGGCGGCTGCCAGATCCCCATTAACCGGGGGACGCCGGCGCTTTTGGCGAGCGCCCTGCAGGCGGGCGAATATTTCGGCGCGCCGCCGCCGACAGCCTGCCTGGTCGGGGATATCGGGACCGGCGCGGGCAGCCGGAAACTTTACGCATATCTCGAACAAGCCCTTAGCCGTCTGGAATTTTCAAGCCTGACCTTCCACTATATCCAGCCGGATGTGGACTGGCACAACCGGGTGCTTTCCGCAATCGATCGAATGCCGGGGCGACCGAGGCTGATCGCTGATGCGGGGTTCATGTATGCGGCGAAAATGAGCGGCCAGGCCGGCGCCTATGACATATTTACTCCGGATATCGGAGAACTGGCGTTTCTGGCCGATCCTGACGCGCCCCACCCCTTTTACACCCGGGGGTTTATCTTTCATGAACCGGAGCGGGTGCCGGATTTGATCGCCCAGGCATATGCGTCCGGCAATGCGGCCCGCTGTCTGCTGGTAAAAGGCAAAACGGATGTGGCGGCAAACGCCTCCGGCGTTATTGAAACCCTATCAGAACCCGTGGTCCCCGCAATGGAGGCGATCGGCGGCACCGGGGATATCATTACCGGCTTGATGGCGGCATTTACGGCAATGGCATATGACGGCCCGACCGCCTGTATCTATGCCTCAAAAATCGCCCGGATGGCCGGTTCAATCGCCAAGCCCAATCCCGGCAGCCAGGTCACAGATATTATCCATAAGATCCCCCTTGCGCTGAGACAATTTTTTTAAATAAATCGCCCTATTAAAAACAATTTAACGGTGAAAGGAGAACAGAAATGCTTCGGAAATTTCTTTTATTGCTAATGGGGCTGGCATTGCTGCCGTCTATGGCAGAATCATTCGAGTTATACCGGGATGGGGATGTTTCTTTGAGCGTCGGCTACTGGGGACAGGCATGGTACCAGTATGTCAGCGACTATGATACAGACGAAGACGATGATCCCGATGACAGCCTGCACGACTTTATGATCCGCCGGTCCTATTTCAGCATCAGGGGCACGGCCACCCCCGAACTGAGCTTTTTCATACATTTTGCCTCAGACAAAGTCGGCCAGGAGGATGTAGACGACTCCGGTCTGGGCCTGGGGTCAGGTATTGCCGTACGCGATGCCTGGGCAACCTACAAAGTTTTCGGAAACGACCTGATGGTCCAGGGGGGCCGCATGTATATCCCGTTTACCCGGAACTACGGCACGACCTCCACCAAGACGCTGCTGACCACGGAACTCGACTGGGGCCAGGCCGGCATCCGCAGCGGGATCTTTTATCCGAGCAAAGTGGGCCGAGATGACGGCGTCACCATTTGGGGCAATGTTTTTGAGGACAAGCTGCAATACCGCCTCATGGCTGGAGAGGGGATGGAAGATTATACAAAAGATGATCCGGCTACGCCGGAAAAAAACGAGGCATACGGCAACCCGGATGACAAGCTCCGTTTTGCCGGCCGGATCAGCTACAATCTGCTTGAGCCGGAAACTACGTGGTTCAACAAGGGCACCAGCCTGGGCAAAAAATCGGTTCTTGCCATCGGCGCCGGGTTCGACTACCAACCCGACTTGGTATGGGGCGACAGGGAAGACGATTATGAGGCCTATACCATTGACATCCATCTTGATCTGCCCCTTTACGCGGGGACGGCGATCACCGCGGATGTCGCCTACATCAACATCGATAATTCAGCAAACGGGATAGCCGATTCGGATCTTTCCGCCGGGGAAGACGGGAACATGATTACCGGCCAGCTTGGCTACCTGTTTGCCGAGCGGATTCAGCCCTTCGGCCACATCGAGGCCATCCTGCCGGAGGCCAGCGGAACCGATGATACAATGGTTTACGGTCTGGGATGCAACTATTATATTAAAGGTTTAGCCAATAAGCTGACCGCGGAATGGACAATTGTTGACAGCGACAGCCATTCGGTGGAGGATAAAAATATTATCACGGTTCAGGCGGCATTTGGATTTTAACGAAAGGTTCAAGGTACGGGGTTTAGGCTTGTAGCCCGGGATTCCGTTCCCGGCCTTGAACTCCAGGGCAAATAAGCAAGGCGCATCCGCTAATTCCTAACCTGTTCAACGAAATTTGTCCAATCGATAACGGGGGATAGCAAATGATCAAACCCGAGATGACCGTGCTTGATATCATTAGCCAGCACCGGGAAACCGAAGCTGTGTTTAAAAGCTACGACGCATTGGCCGGCGAATGCATCTGCTGCAATTCGCTTTTTAATACCCTAGAACAGGTGGCGGACAAATATCAGTTCGATATCCATGATATGATGCAAGCACTGGAAAACGCCCTTCAATCGTCACCAAATTAATTTACCAAAAATAAAGCGAATCAATTTGACTTGACTATTTAATTTGACTATAGTTATTTTAAATAATTAGCTTTCATAACATTTGGCTGAATAACTTAAATATAATATTATTACAAATAGTTAAAAAAATAACGGGAAGGGGTTTGTCTATGGATACCATATCTGTCAGTGAGTTTAAAAAACATGCCCTTCGCATTTTCGACAATATTGCCCAAACCGATGGGCAAATTGTGGTCACAAAACGGGGCAAACCCATTGCCCAAATAAACGCTTACAAAAAACCAAGCCAAAAACCCACGCCGGATCGATTGGCCGATACTATAATTTTTGAAGAAGATATTGTTTCGCCTTTTGGTCCTGATGAATGGGAGGCCACCCATTGAAGTGCCTTCTTGATACCCACACATGGATATGGTGGCATGCTGATTCAAACAAGCTCTCGCCCAAGGTCAAACAGTTAATTCTTGATTCCGATTATGATGAATTGCTGTTATCGGCGATCTCAGTCTGGGAATTTTCTAAGCTGCTGGAAAAAGGAAAAATTCGAATTTCATATGCTGCCGAGGATTGGATCCGGGACGCACTGGCAATGCCAAAACTACGGTTAGTCGAATTGACGCCATATATTTCTTTCCAATCAACGGTTCTGCCGGGTAGCTTCCATCAGGACCCGGCCGACCAAATCATAGTTGCAACCGCGAGGGTCGAGAACGCGATTATTTTAACAAAAGATGAACGGATGCTTAGCTATGCTCATGCTAAAACCATATGGGATTGATGGCTTCGTAAAAAGCGGTTTATTTCGCTGGCGCGGCATTTTTGCAGAAAGTAACTCTAAAAAACATCCGCATTGTCATTTCGAGCGGCAGCGAGAAATCTTGAACAATCAAGATTCCTCGTCGCTTTCGCTCCTCGGAATGGCAGAGAGCTAAACTTCTGGAATATTAATATATATATTTTCAAGTCAATGTCATTAACTTAGCGAGAAAAACGGCCAATTGTAGGTTGGGTTGAGGAACGAAACCCAACATTGGCGTCTATTGTTGGGTTTCGCAAGCTCAACCCAACCTACGCAGGGTCTAAGGTGCTTAAGTTAATGGCATTGATTTTCAAGTTACTTAGAAGTACCCCCCCGGCCCGAGACCCGAGGCCCGAGACCCGGGACCGAACCTAAAAGCAACTTTTCGGTGTGCTTAGGGACGGTATGAATATAACAGATTGATTTCATTGAATCTTACACCCTATACCCTATACCTTAAACCGTTAAGTTACGTAGAAGCCCAATATCTATATTGCGCTTTCGTCCCTTGGTATTTCACGTCCGACTCATCTGACCCGCAACGATCCGCAGTCATCATGGCCAGTCACCTCGCCGATAATGCAGGCGTTCAGGTTTAATTTCTGCATGGCGGCCATCAGCGCGGAAGCCTCCGGCTCGGGAACGGAGATCAGCAGCCCGCCGGAGGTCTGGGGGTCAAACAGCATGTCCGCGATAACCCCGTCAATGCCTTCAGCCATTGCGATGCTGTGGGCAAAAAAATTTTTGTTCTTATAGGCCCCGGCCGGAAAAAGCCCCATGCGCCCAAATTCCAGCGCGGACGGGATAAACGGCACATCATCGGCTGAAAGGGTGATTTCCTTTTGGGATGCCCGGGCCATTTCAAGAACGTGGCCCGCCAGGCCGAAACCGGTGACATCCGTACACGCGTTGGGTTTAAATTCCCTTGCGGCAAAGGCGGCGTCCTTGTTTAAGGCGGTGGTGATATCGATCAACTCTTGGATGGTCTGGGGATCGGCCAGCTTGCCCTTTACCGCCGTGGCCAGAACGCCGGTGCCGATGGGCTTGGTTAAAATCACTTGGTCGCCGATGGCCGCATGGCTGTTGGCCCATATATGATCCGGATGGACGACGCCGGTGACAGAAAGCCCGTATTTGAACTCCGCATCATCCACGCTGTGCCCGCCGGCAAGGACCGCGCCGGATTCATGAATTACTTCCAGCCCGCCGGCGAGCGTCTTTTCAAGCACGGATTCCGGCAGATCATCGGCCGGAAAGCATACGATATTCATAGCAGTTAAAGGCCGGCCGCCCATGGCGTAGACATCGCTCAATGCATTGGCCGCCGCGATGCGGCCGAATTCATAGGGGGAGTCGATAATCGGCGTGAAAAAATCCAGGGTTTGAATCAGGGCGGTATCGTCCGTTAACTGATAGACACCCGCATCATCCGAGGTCTCAAGCCCCACCAGCAGACGGGGATCAGCTTTAACCGTCAACCGGCTGACCACTCTGTCCAGCAACTCCGGACCCAGTTTGGCCGCTCATCCGGAGGCCCGGGTTTTTTCCGTCAGATTGTAATCGGGAATTGGCTTATCAACCATTCGATGTATCCTGAACTATTTTACTCAATTTTCAAGAACTTTAAATCTAAACCTTCTTCAGGGAGAAAGTAAAATTGATTATTTGAATAGAAACAGGAAAGATGGTCGAAAAATTCTATAGTCGAACCGCCGGATTAGTCGATGAAAAAATCCGCCGCCATCTCCAGCGTCAAATTATCCGCGCGCGACAACCGCTTGGCCAGCCCCTCGATTTTCGGCAGCTCATATTCGAAGAAATATTTAAAGGTATAGAGTTTCCCCTGATAAAAATTTTTCTCCCGCCTGGATTTAGCCTTTTGGTGCCTTTCTTCGGCGACAATGCCCTGCTTCAGCCACTGCCAGGCCACCGTGATAATGCCGAAGAACTCCAGATAGAGGGTGGCATCGGCCAGATAGGCCTCCGGCCCCTTGGACTGGGCCAGCCCGATTAAACCAAGGGTAACGGTTTCCAGGTTTTGAAGCGCGGCCTCTAGTTGATCGGCGTATGCCTTGTGGGCTTCGGATACCTCAGACGCACTTTTGATGGTTTCCCGGATATTTTCCAGATACAGCCGGAACGCCTTGCCGTCGGCCATGATGACCTTGCGACCCAGCAGATCCATGCCCTGGATGCCGGTGGTGCCCTCGTGGATGGGATGAATCCGGGCATCCCGGTAATACTGCGCCACCGGGAAATCCTCGCAATAGCCGTATCCGCCGAAGCATTGAATACTCTGACTGATGGATAGAATGCCCATTTCAGCCGGATAGGTCTTGGCCACCGGGGTAAGGATCTCGAGCATCAGACCGGCGGATTCTTTTTGTTCTTCATCTTCGGCATACAGATAGTCGCTGTACAGACTGCATTGGAGCAAGAGGGACAGAGAGCCCTCCACGACCGCCCGCTGAAAGAGGAGCATCCGCTTGACGTCAGCGTGCTCGATAATGGGGATCTGGGGTTTTGCCGGATCCTTTGAGGTAAGCTTTCGCCCCTGGGTCCGGTCACCGGCATAATCCAGTGCGGCATAATACGCGGCCGAAGCGATGCCGGTGGCGCCGATGCCCACGCCGATGCGGGCTTCGTTCATCATCTGAAACATATACTTCAGCCCTTTATGCGGCTCGCCCACCAGATACCCCCGGCAGTCGTCCTTTTCGCCGATGGCCAGTTCCGTAATCGGCGCCCCTCGATAGCCGAGCTTGTGATAGACTTGGGTGACGGTAATATCGTTTGAAACCAGGCGGTCGGCATCATCCGGTCTCAGCCGGGGTACCACGAAAAGCGAAATCCCCTTGGTCCCCGCCGGTGCCCCCTCGATTCGGGCCAGCATAAGATG
>JAGXLR010000227.1 GCA_018334555.1 Desulfobacterales bacterium | reverse complement strand
TGCGATGAAGCACAAAATGCAAAAAACCCCACTACCCAGCGGACTTGTGCAGTAAAGGCCTTAAAATCAAAACATAGGGCAGCTTTAACAGGAACGCCAGTTGAAAATGGGCTTATTGAGTTCTGGTGTATTATGGATTTTGTTCAGCCTGGTTTGCTAGGCAGCTGGGCAGACTTTCGAACAGAGTTTGAGAGGCCGATAGTCAATAGCGAGGGCGAAGAAAGAGACCAAACCATAAACCAGTTGATGTCCAAGATTAAGGGGTATTATCTACGACGGCAAAAAGAAGACACCATTGAATTACCTCAAAAAAGGGTAGAGACCATCGAATCATATTTATCTGATTTGCAGCTGGATAGATATAAAGCCATTGCAAGGGAAGCTAAGTCTGGAGGACGTGGCGCAGCACTTGGCGCAATATCAAAATTACTCAGATTATGTGGTCATCCAAATGCCCTTGATGGCATGTATTTTGAGGATAAGATTACTCAATGCCCGAAATTAGATTCGACTATAAAAATTTTAAATAGCATTCACAACGCCAATGAGAAGGCGATTATTTTTACTGATTTTAAAATAATCCAAAGAATCCTGCAAAACCGAATTTGGGAAGAATTTGACACGAAGCCTGATATTATTAATGGTGAAGTCAATCACAACCGACAAAAAATTATAGATATTTTTGCAAAGCAAAAAGGATTTAATATTCTCATACTGGGGCATCAGGTCGCCGGTGTCGGCTTAAACATCACCGCAGCCAATCATGTCATCCACTATACGCGCCCTTGGAACCCTGCCAAAGAAAACCAAGCAACGGACCGCGCCCATAGAATCGGCCAGTCAAAACCGGTTACTGTGTATTATCCAATTGTCACAAACTCTGATTTTAAAACGGTTGAGGAAAGATTGGACGAGCTGATCGAATCAAAACAAGATCTGGCCCGGGATGTGCTCCGCCCAACCAAGGATATGCAGGTGAAAACAGAAGAACTTCTTAATTGTATTGATGAAGTGGCATGAAAAAGAAAAGGTAAAATTTTTACATGAATAAGATGCTAAAATCAAATTAAATCAGAAATCTATGCATAATAATTGCCAATTAGCATCAAAATGAAGGCTCCTTTCCATGATACAACTAAACATAGAAGTTAGGCGGTATAATTTTAGCCAAGAAGAACAATTTTTAGCCAGAGGCTGTTCTGATAGACAGGCACTATTGCCTCAGTTTAATAATATAATGGAACATAAACACTACACGGATAGCAATTATTCCATAAGAATAGATCCATCGCTAATCACAAGAATGATTAAAAAATACTCAGAACAATTAATTTATCAGCCCGTAAAAGAGTGATTATGATAACCGAAAACTGATCAATTTTTGGCCTTGTGATAATCGAAAATTGACCACCCTCAGCAAACCATCCATCTTGCAGAAAAACGCGAACCGCAAGATGGAGGGAAGGAGGAATGCTGAAGGTGGAACAGTATGAATTCATTCGTTCCGGTTACAGGGTCTACGGACTTACAATATCGGAGCTGTCCAGAAGAACCGGTCATTCAAGAAACACGATCCGCAAATTGTTAAACAACGAATACACAGGCTATTCTGCGAGAAGTCATCAGCCGTTTCCGGCACTGGAGCCTTATATTGATATTATAAACTCCTGGCTGGAACAGGACAAGGAGCAACACAGAAAACAAAAACATACAGCCAGGAGGATTTATACCCGGCTGGTTCGGGAATATGGTTTTGATGGCGCCGAGTCCACCGTGCGCAGATATGTCCGCCTGGTCAGAGGCAAGCACGGGAAGGATTTAAACAAGGCATATATCCCGGCAGATCCGGATGTCGGCCTGGAGGCCGAAGTAGACTGGGGGGACTTTACCGCTATAATCGGCGGCAAAACCAGGCAGCTTAAGCTTTTTTGCATGCGCTCGAAGTACTCTGGCAAATGCTTTGTCCGGGCTTATCCCGTGGAGCGGCAGCAGGCCTTGTTTGACGGCCATATCCATGCTTTTGTCTTTTTCAACGGCGTGTTCTTCCGGCTGATCTATGACAATATGACCCCGGCCGTGCAAAAGGTGTTGCAGGGTAAAAAGCGTGTGGAGCAGGAAAGTTTTGCCAGGTTCCGGGCTTATTACACCTTTGAGGCAGAGTTCTGCAACCGGGGTCAGGGCCATGAAAAAGGTGGTGTAGAAGGCCTGGTCGGATTTGCCAGAAGAAATTTTCTTGTGCCCGTGCCCCGGGTGGACACGCTTGAAGAGTTAAACCGGCACCTGCTCGAAGAATGCATGGCCTATGGCAGCCACATTATATCCGGCCGCCAAAACACCGTAAACGAGCGGTTTGAACAAGAAAAAGACCATCTGATTGATTTGCCCCAAGTCCCTTATGCCAATGAAATGCCGCTTGGCGGCAAGGTGGATCACTACAGCACCGTGGTCCTGGATAAAAACCGCTACTCGGTGCCGACCCACTATGCCGGCTTCCGGGTCCGGGCCCTGCTCGGCGTGGATACGGTGACCATTTATCACAGCGGCCGCAAAATAGCTGAGCATAGCCGGGAATATGGCAACAACAAATGGGTTCTAAAACCGGATCATTACCTGGAACTGCTCCACAAGCGGCCAGCTGCTTTTGCCACGGCAAAACCTATCAAACAGTGGCGTAGTTGTTGGCCCAGAAATCATGAGCGCCTGCTGGAGCGATTTAAATCCGCCCAGGGCATCAGCAAGGGAACGCGGGACTTCATCGAAGTTCTCATGCTTTACCGGGAGTATGAACCAGTAGAGGTGGAAGCGGCCGTAGAGCAGGCGCTTGCCTCAGGTGTGAGCTCAGCAGAGGCTGTAAAGCATTTGGTAAGGGCTCCCGCAACAGAGCCCGAACCGGGCAGACTTCAATCCTGGCCGAGCCTGCCGCAGGCAGACATCTCGGTTTACAGCCGGCTGGGAGGTGTCGCATGAATACAGCCGCTGACGTCAATTTAAAAGACAACCTGCAGAGCCTGAAGCTCACCCACATGGCAGGCGAGCTTGAAAGTGCCCTCCGGCAGGCCAGGGATGCCGGCCAGGATTATGCCGATTTTTTGCTCCAGCTCACAGAGCACGAGCTCCGGATCCGATCCGAGAATCGGCTTAAACGAAGGTTAAAGGAGGCCCGGTTCCCGCTTTTAAAAACCATGGAGGACTTTGACTTCGCCTCCGCACCGGAGCTGGACAGGCGGCTTATCCGGCATCTGTGCGCCAATGAATATGTCAAAGAACGCAAAAACGTAATCTTTATGGGTAAAAGCGGCACCGGCAAAACGCATCTGGCTACTGCTCTTGGTGTGGAAGCCTGCCGTCAGGGTATCCGAACCAGGTTTGCCTCCGCCTGCGGCCTGGCAAATGAGCTAATCGAGTCCAGGCACGAAAAAGACCTGCAGCGGATGCTTAAGCGGTATACCGGCTATGGCCTTCTGATCCTTGATGAATTGGGCTATATCCCCTTCTCAAAGGAAGGGGCCGAACTCCTGTTCCAGGTCCTGGCTGAACGCCATGAAAAAGGTTCCGTGATTATCACCACCAACCTGGGCTTTGCCGACTGGACCCAGGTCTTTGGAGATGCAAACCTCACTGCGGCCCTGCTGGACCGGCTGACCCACAAGGCGCATATCATTGAATGCACATGGGAAAGCTACAGGCTGCAGGAGGCGATGAAAAACCAGGAAAAAACCTGATCCCCAAAAACTAACATGGGGGTGGTCAAATTTGCGTTATCACACCTGGTCAATTTTGGGTTGTCATAACGATACCCCTATCATTTAGCCATTTGGGAATCTTAGATT
>JAGXLR010000226.1 GCA_018334555.1 Desulfobacterales bacterium | reverse complement strand
CCGCGGTCACCGGGTTTACCCAAGGGGTGAGCATGTCAGGCGATCTTAAGGATCCGGGCAAAAGCCTCCCCAACGGAACCTTTGCAGCCGTCGGGGTATCCATTGTCGTCTATTTTCTGGCCGCGGTAGTGTTTGCCGCCTCCCTTCCCGGCGACACCCTGGCAACGGACTACAATGCCATGAAACGCGTGGCGGCCATTGATGCGCTTGTTCTGGCCGGCATGATTGCCGCAACCCTTTCCTCGGGCATGGCCTCCTTTATGGGCGCCCCCCGGATTTTGCAGTCGCTGTCCGCAGACCGTATATTTCCGTTTCTTCTGCCCTTTGCCAAGGGCGCCGGCCCCGCGAATAATCCCCGCCGCGGTGTGTTGTTGTCCGGCGCCATTGCGCTTTTTACCATCGCCCTGGGCAATCTGAACCTGATTGCGCCCATTGTTTCCATGTTTTTCCTGATTTCCTACGGTCTGTTAAACTATGCCACGTATTTTGAAGCCCGCGCCGCAAGTCCCTCGTTTCGCCCCACCTTTCGATTCTACGACAAGCGTCTGAGCCTTGCCGGCGGTCTTGCCTGCCTTGGCGCCATGCTGGCCATTGATATTACCGCCGGAGTCGTCGCTCTGGCGCTTCTATTCGCCGTTTTTCAGTATGTCAGGCGAACGGCGGGCCCGGCCCGGTGGGCGGACAGCCGGCGTTCTTACAAGTTCCAGCAGATCCGGCAGCACCTGCTGGAAGCGGCCGAGGCGCCAGAGCATCCGCGGGACTGGCGCCCCGACCTGCTGGTGTTTTCGGATGATCCAGAACGCCGCAAACCACTGCTCCGGTTTGCCGACTGGCTCCAGGGGGACAGCGGATTTGCAACAGTCGTCCATATCCTCCAGGGCGAGGGGGCAAAAACGCGCAGGCAGAAAGCCGATGTCGTTGATGAGCTCACAAAGGCTATCCAGGAGTTGGATGCGGATATGTTTCCCCTGGCGGTAAACGGCCCCAATATCCGATTGGCGCTTCAATCCCTGATTCAGTCCTATGGCATGGGGCCTTTGAAGGCAAACACCATGATGACCAACTGGATCGGGCGAAGCGACAATCCGCCGTCTGAATACCGCAGCAGGCGGTTCGGCATCTATCTGCGCACCGCTTTTCGCCAGGGGATCAACATCCTTTTGTTTTCTGCGGGAAAAGACGCTTGGCAGAAGCTCCAGGAGATGCCGGCGGATAAGCGGCGGATCGATGTCTGGTGGCGGGGCGATGCCACCAGCCGGCTGATGATCCTTTTCGCCCATATGGTCTGTCTGAATAAGTCGTGCAGCGGGGCAAAAATCCGGGTGCTGGATGTGAGCGCGGATGTTTTTGTCTCTGGAAAGACAGTGGCGGATCTGGAAAAGACCCTGTCCGAGATCCGGATAACGGCGCAACCGGAGATTGTGGCCAGCGCCAACGCCGATGCGGTGGCGGCCTATTCCGAGGACGCCGCTATGGTATTTCTGCCCTTCCGGCTGATAAAGGATGAGCCCAGGGACCCCTTCGGCAATGAGCTATCCGGTCTGCTCTCCCGGCTGCCGGTGACCGTCGCCGTGCTGGCGGCAACGGATATCGACCTTTCCGCTGAACCCGAGGCCGGTCCGGCTGGAGAGATCGCCGACGCCATGGATAGGCTAGAGGATGCCCGTAAAAAGGAAAAGAACGCGGAAAAGATGGCGGAAAAGGCATCCAGGGATGTTGAAGCGGCGATCAAGGCCTGGCAGCGGGCCATTGAAGCTGGGGAATCCGGGGAGACGATCCGCCATTTGGACAAAGAGGTGATCGAAGCCAAGAACCGGGCGGTGCAGGCTGCCCGAAAAGCGGCGAAACTGGCCGCCCGCGTCGAGGATTTGACCCTTACCGCCCGCCGGCTGGGGGCGGAAATTCCAGGGGATGAAGAAGAGGCAGAAGGGGGTGCTTCGGGAGATTAGAAGTCGGCAGTTCAGACACTAAATAAAAAACCAGGGCAGCACTCGAACGCCCCGGCGATTGGTGTGTTGGTTGCCGCCGTATATCAGAAGTGCAAAAGCCTCGGGATGTCCGCTTAAATTCAGCCAGTAATGAATATTGTCAAAAAAATCGGATGCAACGGTTTTTGCCGATTTAATTTCAATCGGTATCTGCAGTTGCCCGTTTCTTCCCGCACACAGACGGATAAAACGGCCAAAGGCCTCAAGATCGCCGACTTTTAAAATGTTTCTGACATCTCTTTCCAGGTACGTCAGATAGTAACTGTTGAGCCATTGTTCGGGCGCTATCCCTTGGTCGTGGATCCGCGGGTAAAAACCGGTAAAAATCATTTTAATGCAAATTGAATTTTCAATATTCAAATTGCACAAATTTGCCGTGCTTGTCAATAGCTTCCTAATCAAGTTTAACCGGAATCCTCCCGCATTTGCTTCAATGTTTCTTCCAGCACCTGGAGGCGTTGCCGGTCCTTTGGATCTTTGGATCGTCTTTTCAGCTCTGTGAGCATCCGGAGATCAAGAACATAAACTCTGTGGCCCCTGAACTCAATTTCGAGCGTATGGTCGAGAAGATCTTCATAGGTTTTCCTGTCTTCGATAAAAGACAAAACATCGAACGGGCCGAAAATGGTCGTAAAAAGCGATTTATTGCGCTGGCGTACCATTTTTGCAGAAAGTAATTCTGAAAAGCGTCCGCATTGTCATTTCGAGCGGTAGCGAGAAATCTTTAACAATCAAGATTCCTCGTCACTTTCGTTTCTCGGAATGACAGCAGCGGAAGCTTCTAAGATAATATTAAATATTGTCGAGTTCCTTGGAAGTACCTCCCCCGGGCCTCAGCCCAGGACCAAGCTTAAAAGTAACTTCTTTTATGAGTTTAATGGGTGAAGTGTATAACATTATGATTTTTAACCTAATACCTAAAACCCATAACCCAATACCTAACGAAGTTACTTAGAAGTCCGTGTTTGGTTTCCGATGTCTGATTTGACGAGGCCCTCAAGTATCGCGCTCAGGTCTTGATTTTTCGCGTTTTTGCTGCTGGTAGGCATTTCTTAATTCCAGGATGGTTCGGACCGCGTTATCATTGGCCTGCAGGCGCTCCTCGGGTGACATCTTAAGAAACAAGGCTACTAAGGTTTTGTCAGCACCTGAAGAATCGACCGGTTTTATTTCTTTTGCCATATCGATCAATTTGAGGGTTATTTTGAATTGTAGTTTTATAAGTTTACCAGAGCCTGGGGGGGGGCATGCAAGATCAAAGCCACCGGATATGCTTGAACAGCCAAACGAGTACGGCGGCGATGGCCAGCAAAAGGATGGTCACGATAATAAACGCCCACGGGTTGTTCGCGCCGGGGATGCCGCCCACGTTGATGCCCAAAAGTCCTGTCAAAAGGCTTAGCGGAAGGAAAATGGCGGCAACAATGGCCAGAACATACATGGCCCGATTGGTCTGCTCGGAAAGTTGATGGTCCAATTCTTCAAGGGTGATGGCGGCCCGGTCTTTTGCCGAGTCGATGAGTTGATTCTCTATCATTTTGGAAAATTGCACATGAAGCGGCCGGCTGAAAAATATATATCGCCTATCCGTGCCTCAAAGACGGGGAGGTAGCCGGCTGCACGCGTCTTTGGCCGGGTATGGGGGTGGAGTTATTTTAATTTTGAGGTTATAATATATTATACCAAACAATAAAAAAACTAAAGGCTTAATGGTATGGCGAAAAAATTGATCCGCTCGGCGACCCAGCGTATGTTTCGATTAGGCGGACTGGCGGGGCGTGTGGGCGCTTCCATGGCCGGAAACACCATGGCCAATTTTTTTCGGGGCCCCGAACGAAAAGAC
>JAGXLR010000081.1 GCA_018334555.1 Desulfobacterales bacterium | reverse complement strand
AGGGGAAGCAAAACAGAGAAATCACACCTGTCATTCCGATGGAGCGCAAGCGACGAGGAATCTTCGAATAAAAGATTTCTCGCTGCCGCTCGAAATGACAATCAGGGTATCTCCCGCCAATTTTATGAAACTCCATAATAAAAAAACCGATAATGCATATGGATATTAGAATTGGCAATAGTTAAATAAAACTTATCCGCTGTCAATGCCTATCGCCCACTGGCAGCGGATAAAAAAAATCAAGGGGACTAAATGCGATATCGGGCTATTGGTCTAACACGACGAACCTGCCGTCCTTTACCGTCATCATTTCATACGCGGTTTTGTCCAATCCGCAGTGATCGGTCGGGGAAAACTCGAATATGCCGCCGATTCCCACAAAACGGGTCTGTTCGATTTCATCCCGGATTTTGGCCGGATCGTCGCCGACCTTTTTCAAGGCGTCGGCAATGAGATGCATGGCATCATAGGCATGGCCGCCGAATGTGCTGACATGGTCATCGTATGCCGACTCATATGCGGCCTTATATGCCACCAACACCTCCTTCTGCGGATGATCCTCCGGAACGGTTTTGGCCGCCATTATACGGCCGGCCGGAAATATCGACCCCTCGGCCGCCTCGCCGGCGGCATCTGCATACTTGATATTAGCGAAGCCATGGCTCTGATAGAGCGGCATCTCCAGATGAAGCTGGCTCATGTTTCTGGGGACAATCGACTGGGCGGGAACAATTGACCAGTTGACCATCGCCTGGGCGCCCGACTTCCTGATACTGATCAACTGGGCCGTCATGTCCGTCGCCCCCGGACTGTAGGTTTCGTCGGCAACAATTTCCATGCCATAGCCATCGGCCAGTTTTTTCAGCTGCTCGCGTCCCGCCGCGCCAAAACCCGTCGTACCCGTAATGATGCCGACTTTTGAAATACCGTTCGCCGTCATATGATCGTAGATTTTACGCACCGCGTCACTGTCATTCTGCCCCATTTTGAAAACCCATCGGCGCTCTTCCGGCGGATTGGTAATCTTTGCGGCCGCGGCACAGGAGAGCAGCGGCACCTCTTCTTTTTCTATCACCGGAATGACGGCAAGGGACGTACCGCTTCTTGAAGGGCCGATAACGGCGCAGACATTATGCTTCTTGATCAGCTTTTTGACCGCATTAACGGCGCGGGTGTTTTTCCCCTGCGTATCCTCGATGTGCAAAACGAGTTCATGGCCGTTGATCCCCCCGTTGGCATTGATTTGCTCTGCAATCATCACCGCCGTATTGCGCTCCGGCTCCCCCAGCCAGGAGGCGCTGCCGGTCACCGCAAAGATACAGCCCACGTGATACGGCTCGGCCTCGGCATAAGCAGCGGTTGCCGAAACAGCGAAAGCAACAATAAATAATGATGCAAAAATGGACTTTTTCACAACAACCCCCTCCCTCTTTTAGAAGTTTAATAACACCTAGATTGAGCGTTCCAATTTAGGTAACAAATACTATTGTTCCAGCATGTTATCTCAATGTCATGCCGACGATCGAAAGTGAGGAGGAATCTTGTTTGTTAAAGATTTCTCGCTGCCGCTCGAAATGACATTTACGCAAACACCTAATACCCAACACCTAATATCTAATACCCAATACTCAATACCCAATACTCAATACCCAATACCCAACACCCAACACCTAATACCCAAATACCTAAACACCTAATACCCAAATACCTAAACACGCAGCACCTTGTCCGCATCCACCAGCCTGACATCATTATCCATCAATACATCCATCGCCTTGTCCAGATCGTCAAAGCGGAATATGAGAATCGCCTCATCCATTTTCTTTTCCACGACGACGTACATGTACTCGACATTCAAGCCTTCGCGCTCAATAATGGAGAGCAGGTTGCCCAAGGCGCCGGGAAGATCCGGTATCGCTACGGCGATCACATCGGAGACTTTTACCGTAAGCCCCTGATCCTTCAATACCCCCAGGGCTTTTTCCGTATCCGTGACGATTAACCGCAGGATACCGAAATCCGAGGTATCGGCAAGAGACATGGCACGGATATCAATGCCCGCCTTTCCGACGGCTGAAGTAATTTTGGCCAGGCGTCCCGAGCGGTTTTCCATGAATATGGATATCTGTTTGATCCTCATGACAGCGCCCCTTTGTCTTTCTGCGGTTACAAAGGAAAAGGCGGGATATTCAGGCCGGTGGTTTCCTCCAACCCGAGCATCAGATTCATATTCTGAACCGCCTGACCCGCCGCGCCCTTGACCAGGTTGTCGATCACCGACATGATAATAATACGTTGTTTGGCCTTATCCACCGCCAGCCCGATATCACAGTAATTGGTCCCCTTAACGCTTCGGGTATCGGGGAACTTCCCCCTGTCCAGGACACGGATAAACGGCGAATCCGAGTAGTAGTCCACGATCCTGTTATGGATTTCCGTGTAGCCGCGGGATTTATCCAGCTGCGCGTAAGTAGTCGTCTCCATGCCCCGGGTGATCGGAACCAGGTGGGGCACAAAGGTAATGTTTATCTCCTCCTCGGCCGCAATCGAAAGGACCTCGTCCATCTCGGACTTATGCCGATGCCCCTCCACTTTATAGGGTTTAAACGACTCGTTGGCTTCACAGAAATGCGTCGTGAGCGAAAGCGATCGACCGGCACCGCTGACGCCGGATTTCGAATCCGCGATGATGGAATCGGTTGCGAGCATTTTATGCTTGAGCAACGGTATTAGCGGCAGCAGCACGCTTGTCGGGTAGCAGCCCGGGTTGCCGACGAGGTCTGCCTTTCTCACCTCATCGGTATTGACCTCCGAGAGGCCGTAGACCGCATTTTTAAGGAGGTCTTTGGCCGTATGCGGCTGGTAGTCGGATTCATATCGATCCGGATCCGAGTACCTGAAATCCGCTGACAGATCGATAACCTTTTTTCCCCTGCGAACGAGCTCCGGGACGATTTCCATGGGCAGCTTATGCGGCAGGGCGGTGAAAATCACATCCGTCCGGTCGCAGATCCTGTCATAATCGAATTCCTCACAAACCAGGTCCACCCAGCCGCTCATCGCCGGATAAATCTGGTCAAATGCCACGCCCGCATACTGCCTGGATGTCAGTACCGTTAGTGTAATCGAGGGGTGTCCGGCCAGAATCCGGACGACTTCGGCCCCCGCGTATCCGTTTGCGCCAATAACACCGGCTCTTATCATTTAATGGGCCTTTCCAACTCGGGGTTTCAGGGTTTTAGGGTTTGATGGCTTCGTAAAAAGTCCAATATCTGTGTTGCGCTTCCATCCCTCGGAATTTCACGTACAGCTAAGTACGCTGCATTCCTCGGGATTTTGCGCGCCTTGATCTTGAACTTTTTACTTTGCCATCTCTAAACTGACTTTTTACGAGACTGTCAAGGTTTAGGGCTTCGTAGAAAATTGATTCTCAGATGTCAACCGGCGGTTGCGCCCGAGAAGCCATAATACCGCCTGGCCTCCTTTAAATTGCCGGCAGCCTCATAGATCTGCCCGATCCTGCCGTAATATTCCTGCCGGTTGTCCGGATCCTCCCGCACCAGGGAAAGAAACATTTCCAGCACCCGTGTGGAGGTATCGCCCGCCTTAAGGCTCAACTCCGCAAACCGACGCTTGATGAAAGGGTCGACGCGCGCCCCGCAGGAAGTGCACTGGTTTAAAAGCTCACCGTAGATTTGCCGCGCCCTATCAAGCTCCCCCATTGCCTCATACGTCTTGGCAAGGGCCCGGCTGATGATTTCCTGACCGCCGAATCTTTCGCCGCAATCCATGAACACATCACGGGCGGCCTCATACCTGCCGGCCTGGTAGTAGGTCTCCCCCAAAAGCATCATGATGGAACCGGAGCCCCTCAAAGACTCGGGAGACTTCTTGAGCAGGTCCACGGCCGCCTGATAGTCCCCCATCTCCCAGTAAATATCACAAAGCAGTTGATAGCCGCGCAACGACTCCGGATTGTCTCTGATATGGGCCGACACGGTTTCACGGGCATTTTCAGGCTGGGCCAGATTGATATAGGCGGTTGCCAGTTCAAGGGGGATCCATGTATCCGGCGACGGATGCTCACGCCCCGCCTCCTTGAAGTATTTCACGGCGCTCTTGAAATCCCCCCGGTTCAGGGCGATATAGCCGTCCCTGAACGCCCGGCCGTATTCCTCATAGGCCGCCTGCATATCTTCGGGCAGCGTACTGATAAGCGCATGAAAATACTCCTCGTCATCATCATCACCCATATCCGCCTCGTCGGCGGAGGTATCTAAGGGCGATTCAGACACGGCCTGCTCTTCAGGCGCTTGACTCGGCGCCCCCTCTTGGCTTTCACCGGCCGCTTCACCCGGCGATGCATCCGCCGCCTCCCCCTTGGGCTGGTACAACTGCCTCGTCTTGTTCTTTATATCCGCCTTAACCTGTTCGTCCCCGGTTAACTCGAATGCCAGAGCAAGCAAATCCTCCGCTTCCTGAAGGCTTTCGGAGGCGATCAGCTCATCGGCCGCTTTTATATGGGAAGCCGCCAGGGATTCCCTGGCACTTCCCGCCTTTTCCGCAAGGCGCCGAATCAGGGCCTGTTTTTCCGGAGACTTTTTCTCCGCCTTCTCCAGGGCCTTATCGTATTCGACCTTTGCGGCGCCGAATTCGCCGGCCGCCATGTACGCATCGGCGGCCATCTCTAATTCCTCCGGCGGTTTGCCGGCAAATAGGCTAAGTAATCCCATAATTTTTCACTCGTCAGGCCTCTCGCTGCCGATCCCCAGAAACGCCTTGGCGGCATCCACGCCCTGTTCAAACCCGGTCACGATTTTGTCTTCACTGCGCGTCAACCGGTTCACCGCGAAGTCCTCCGGCGGATAGATGACATCGATACCGGGATAACAGGTTTCCAGGTCATCAATCAGGCGATTATACATTTGAAAGCGTTCATGCATAGATAGAAGCAGATGCCGGTACTTGGTATCCTTATAGTAATTCTCATACAGGGTCGAGACCCAGAATGACTCCCGCTTTTTACGGTAGCCCCTGGGCCGGGTCAGGACCACAAGGATGTCTTTTTCGCTGTAGCCTACGGACAAGGCCTTTTCATATGGTACCGGATCCAGCAGACCGCCGTCAAGAAGCATATAGTTCTTGTAATGGACAAAGCCCCTGTAGAAAAAGGGAATCGCGGCAGTGGCCTTTAGGGCCATAGGAATATCATCCTTTTTTGTATCCAAATAGATGGTCCTCGGCTCCTCATGCTCGCTGAAACTGGTGGCGGTAATCAAAACCGGACAGGCGGTTCGCCGAAGCCTTTTCATATTCAAGGGGTCTTCACCCATCACGATATGGTTAAGCATCCAATCGAGATTCAAAATATGCTTTTCCGGCCTCAGAATATTGCGCATCCGGATAAACTGCCCGCTGAGCAGCTCCTTGAAAAAAGCGTCCCTTGCCAGACAGATCTGCTCTGCGGCAAATGCCGTGCCGGTCAAGGCGCCGGCCGATGAGCCGATAATCAGCTCGAATGGAAAATACGACCGGTCTTGGAACGCCTGGAGCACCCCTGTCAGAAATATCCCGCGCATCCCACCGCCCTCGAGCACCAGAACCCTCTTGGACGGATAGCCCCTGAACCGGTTGGCCACATACCGGGACAAACTTAGCGATCTCGAAAGAAAATCCATCCTGAATACCTTGCTCCTCTACCCTATATCCTCTGCCCTTTTCTACCCTATAGCCTTGTCTCAATGTATCTGCAGCGTAATGTAGTAGCCGCGGCCGCCCCTCTGAAGCAACAGCACCAACGAATCCTTCCAGCGATATTTTATCACTGCATCTTTAAAATCCGAAAGACTTTTCAGTCCGGCATCGTTGATTTTGAGTATGACATCCCCCGGCCGGACGCCGATGCCGGCGAGCTCCGAATTGGGATCGACTTCTGAGATAATTACCCCGGCGTCTGCCTGGATAGGGCGTTGAAACCGATTTTTCTCCCCTATGTCGACGACTTTGACGCCGATGAGCCGATAGGCGAGGTCCATGGCGAGCCGTTTGGGAAATATGGCGGCCTTTACGGCAAGGGTGGTTTCCCTGTTGTTCCGCCGCAGCTTCACTTTAATGGTTTCACCCTTGGAACGTCCGCGCATGGCATATTCATAGTCGCTTACCGATTGTATCGCCTGGTCCCCGATGGCAAGGATCACATCCCCCTCCCTGATTCCGGCGCCGGCCGCCGGACTTCCGGGCGCGAGGTCTTTGACCACGATCCCCTTATCCGACGGCAGATTCAGGTATCCCGCCAGACGCTGATCGATATTCTGGACCGTCAAGCCGAGCCATGCATGGATGACCTGCCCGTATGCGATCAGATCGGATACGATCTTTTTGGCGGTATTGATGGGGATGGCGAACCCGATGCCCTCGGCCTTGGCATAAATAGCCGTATTGACCCCGATCAGCTCGCCGTTGATATTTAACAACGGCCCGCCGCTGTTTCCCGGATTAATCGATGCATCGGTCTGGAGAAAATCATGATAAACGCGATTTTTGGTTCGTACGCTGCGGTTTATAGCGCTGATGACCCCGGTGGTCACGGAGTTGGAAAAACCGAAAGGGTTGCCGATGGCAATAACGGTCTCCCCAATCATGATGTCGCCTGAATCGCCCATGGGGATGGCTGGCAGGGTCTTATCCGATTGTATCTGCAGGACGGCCAGATCCGACTCCGGGTCCGCCCCGATAATTTCCGGCTTGAATTCCCGGCCGTCTTTCAAGACCACGGTAATGGTTCCGCTTTTTTCGACCACATGCTCGTTGGTAAGGATAAATCCACGCTCGCCGTCGATGATCACGCCTGAGCCCCGGCTGCTTAGTTTGCGGCGGGTTTCGAAGTGCCGTTCAAAAAAGTCCCGGAAAAAGGTATCCATGTCAAAGCGGGTAAAAGGGCTGAGCTGTCCGCTGACCTCGTATTCGGAGCTGATATTGACAACAGCGGCGCTGACATCTTCAACAGCCTTAACTACCGCATTTCTCCGTGGAGACTGCCGATCCCCGGCTTGCTGCGCACCAACGAGCGGCGGCGCAGCCAACACCAGGAAAGGAATTACCCAGGCAAACGCCATCGACCGAATCTGACGTACCATTCGCCCCTCCTCTTTGCGATAACGGTTTATCCGCACGGGCACCACTAAACAGCCTGTTTTTGATTGCGAAACCGCGTATTATCTGATAGGTTAAAAATAGTCGCCCTATAGATACGCCTAACTAAACTGAGCGATTTTCAAGTTTGCTGCAGATACAAGAAAGCGGATGTCGAGCTATAACGGGCTATGCGAGGCATCCGCTGACAAAGTCGGTGCGGCAAAATTGAAACGCTCAATTTAGGATACTATCAGTGGGCCAAGTCCTGTCAGGCTTTTTGGATAATATAAATCAATCCGAAATGAAAGATCAAAAAAATGTTCAAAATTTTACTGCTTATCAGTAGCGTGATCGCATTCATTGTCGGTGGACTGGTCGTATTGATCGGCATCGGGGTCATCACCGGAATTACAGGCGGCCTGATTGTGATGGGAAGCGGCGGTATCGTCACATTCCTGGCCGCATGCACGGTCCTGACGCTTCTGCTGCCCGCGCCGGAGAAGCTATTTGCCGAAAAACGCTCGCCCATCGATCTGGTCAAAAGAAACGGCCAATGGGTTTAGCCCGGGGCCTTGCCTGAGGGTCAAATCGCCGGGACAGCCGAAAGCCCCTCATGGGGTTATGGCTCATGATCGGAGCCGATTTGTGACTCCAGCTCCGCGACTTTCCGGTCCAGCGCGTCAATGCGATCCGAAAGCCTTTTTACCTGGTCCTTGGAGGCCAGATTCATTACGGCCATCGCTTCATTGACCCGCTGGTCGATATTTTCCATGAGCCAGGCCCTGAGGTTGTTTGTATGGCTGAAAAGCTCCTGTTTGAGGTTCCGGCCTTCAGACTCGGAGATTTCCCTGTCCCGTACCAGATGATTGATCAGCTTTTCGATTTCATCCCTAGACATCAACAGGGCATTCTGCCAGAGCGAAACATACTTTTTTCCGTAGCCGAAAAGCGTTCCCGGGCCCTTGCGCAGCATCTGCATCAGCACGTTGGACGGCACCCCCTTGTTGCCGCGGGCTTTTTCCCGGCCCAAAAGTTGGGAAACGACCGCACCGGTAATATCGTCGCCGGTTTCATTATCAATAACCGATACCTCCTCACCGGACTTTATCAAATCCGCCAGACGATCCATTGTCAGGTAGCGTTTATCGGAAATATCGTATAGTTTACGGTTGGCATATTTTTTGATTAGATGCATGTTTCACCCCCCAGCATTTGACATCTCCTGCCGAATCGGGAAAAGAAAACCATAGCCCCAACTTGACGCAACGCGTTATATTTGTCAAACCTTTTTCGCCCTAAATTGAGCGATTTTCAAGTTTATCGCAGACACATTGAAACGCTCAATTTAGGTTCGAACATTTTGACATTGCATTGCCCCTCCTCCCATGTTAATTAGAGTGTATTCCTGAAAAAAATCTGCCAAGGAGGCGTATCAATGAAAAAACAAGTCGAAATTATGTCAAATGTCGATAATTTCTGGCTACATATGGATCATCCCACCAACCTGATGGTCATTACCGGATTTTTGCAGTTTGACAACCCCCTGGATTATGATCAGCTGGTCCAGACGTTTAAAAACCGACTCTTGTGTTATGATCGGTTTAAAAAACGGGTCGTTCGACCCATGGGCGGCGTCGGAAACGCGGTTTGGGAGATGGATCCGAGATTCGATCTGAAATCCCACCTCCACCGAATCGCGCTTCCCAGTCCGGGCGATAAGAAGACGCTCGAAGAGGTTATCAGCGATTTGACCGCCACTCCGCTCGACCCCACCAAACCCCTGTGGCAGGCGCATTATATCGAAAACTGCGAAAACGGCGGTTCAGTGCTATTTGTCCGCATCCATCATTGTATCGCAGACGGCATCGCCCTGATCCGACTGCTTTTATCCATGGCCGACACCGAACCCAACGCCGCCTGGCAAAGCAATGTCGCCGAAAAAAAGGGCGAAAAGGCCACTGAATACGCCAATCCGTTTCCGCCCCTGGAAAAAGCCTTCAAAAAGATATCCCGGGCCAAACGGACGGCATTTAAAATGAGCGGTCTGGTCAGTAAGGAGTTCAATGCATGCCTTACCGAGCCCGCCCATTTATTGAACCGCACCCGGCAGATCGGCAAATTCGCATGGGATGCGACCTCTGTGATGAGCAAGATCCTCGTCCTGCCGGCGGATCGAAAGACCGTGTTCAAAGGCAAGCTGTGCGTACGCAAAAATGTGGCCTGGAGTGAGCCGCTCCCGTTGGACGACATCAAGGCCATCGGCAAGTATTTTAACGCCACCATTAATGACATACTGGTCTCCATGGTCACCGGTTCGTTGAGGCGATACCTGCAGCAGCAGAACAACCTGGTCGGGGACCTGGATATCCGGATGGCCATGCCGGTTAATGTCCGGCCCCTGGATGAAGAGATCGAACTCGGCAACCAGTTCAGCCTGGTCCTGGCCCCCCTTCCGGTGCATATCGACGATCCGGTTTTAAGGATCCGGGAGGTCCAGCGGCGAATCTCCGATCTCAAGGAATCCCCGGATGCGGCGATCGCCTATACCGTGTTGAACGCCCTTGGCATCTCCTCGGCCAAACTCGCCCAAAAAGCGGCGAGCCTGTTTGCCAACAAGACTACCGGCGTGCTGAGCAATGTGCCCGGTCCCCGTGAGCCGCTGTATTTTGCCGGCGAGGAGATTAAAAAGATCATGTTCTGGGTACCCAGAATCGGCGGGCTCGGCGTGGGCATCAGCATCATCAGCTACAACGGGAAGGTTTCCGTGGGGATTGCCACAGATGCCGGACTGGTGTCAAATCCGACGGCTATTCTCCAAAACTTCGAAAACGAGTACCGAATGCTGCTGGGCATGTACAAGGCCGGTCAGATGGAGAGGGATCCGCTGGTTATCAATGATCGCTACCAGGATACGCAGGATGAGCCCTACGAAGAGGCCCATAAGGCACCGGTCCAGTCAATCCGCTGCAAGGCAATTAACCGCAACGGCGTCCAGTGCCACAACCGGGCGGCCACCAATTCCCTGTACTGTACGATTCACCAGAACAAATACGAAAATCTGGCGAATATAGAAGAGGAAACGGACAAGGCGAATAAGACCGACCAAGGCCAAGTCTCTTCGGGTTAACGGATGACGGTTGAAGGGCGGAGTAAAAATCCGCCCCTATTCCTTCAAATACCCGACCAGATCCAGTAGCCCCGCCAAATCGATGATTTCTTCTTCCACCGCGGCAATGGTTTTCACCCCGGCCAAGCCTGCCACCCGGGACTCCAGCCCACGGATCGAGGCCGCATCGCTTTCGGCCTGCCTCTGAATATATCGGTAGTTCAATAAAATTTTCTCAATAAGCTGGCTGTCAACAGGCGCACCGGGACAGATCTGCGCCGCCGTCTGATCAATTGGGGGGGCGGGTACGTCGTGGATGGATGCATGCACGCGGTTTATGATAAATCCGCCAAACGGCATTCGATTGGCCTTTAGCCTTTCCCAGAAAAATTCGGCCTCTTGCAGCGGAAACCGCTGAGGCGTGGCAATGGCAAAAAACAGGGTCTCATCACTGCCAAGCAAGGCTTTCACCGCCTCGGCCCGGCGGTTGAATCCCTGATACAGGGCCTCATCCCATACCTGAAAAAAACCGATCAGATCATTTAGCGCCTGCCTGCCGATTACCTGGCCCACTACCCGCAGAATGGGGGAAGCCATCACGTTGAGCATCCGGAGGCTCCATCTTCCGGCCTTTAGATACGGCTTGATCAGCTTCCAGAAAAAACTGTGCCCCAGCACATTCAGCAGCCGCTGCGGCGCCTCGAGAAAATCCAGGGCGCGCCGGGTCGGCGGCGTATCGAGAACAATCAGATCATATACCCCCTCATGATAGGTTTCATACAGCTTTTCCATGGCCATATACTCGTTGGAGCCGGCCATATTATTGGATATATGCTGATAATACCGGTTGTTTAAGATTTTCCGGCTGATTTCGGGCGTTGCATAGCGGGTCACCAGTTCATCAAAAGTGCGCTTCGGCTCGAGCATCATGGCATACAGTTCGCCCACGGAGGATTCGGCAGCGGATGAAATTTTATCCAGCGGCACCCGCTGCACGTCGGCATGGAATTCGGACAGCCCCAGCGCATCGGCCAGGCGCATGGCGGGATCAATCGTCAAGACGATGGTTTTTTTGCCGGCCAGCGCACCGGCAAGTCCCATTGCCGCCGACAGCGTGGTCTTTCCTACCCCGCCGCTGCCGCAATTGACAATAATTTTCGGACCGTCTGGATCAAATATCGGGTTTAACATGGGACAAAATTCAGGGTTTAGGGTTTATAGGTAGAAATCTGTTTTGGGATGGCAAAGTAAAAATTTCAAGGTTCTGACTGCTCTCGCATCTGCCTTATCATTCGCGAGGCGATATCCCCGATATCGCCGATGGACAGGTGGTTGGTATAATAAACCGGAACCTCCACCCCCCCGCCCCGGGTCTTACTTTTTATCCGGTCAATATAGGGCTGCTGCCGCCGACGCATCCGGATCAGATGATCGGCCGCCTCGAGCAGTTTGAGACAGGAGGCGTCGGTATCATTTCCCCGGCAGAAGCTTTTCAGGTCGTTGATTCGCTCGAGCTCCGGTTTCGTGAATACCCGGGGATAAACGGCATTGATGAATATCATTTTAAAGGGCATGCCCAGATCGGCATCGGCGGCCTGATAGAGCTGCAGGGCCTCGTTCGTGGGCAGCTCTTCGGCAAGGGTCACCAGTGTCAGCCATGTCCGGGCGGGATCCCTAAGGACGGATTCCAGCTCCCTGACCTCTTTTACGATAGGCCCAAACCGGATCATTTCGATTAACACGCGGGGCAATCGCAGCAGGCTTAATGCATGGCCCGTGGCCGGTGCATCGACAATAATCAGGTCGTAGGCGAAGGGCTCGGCTGAGCCGGCCTCCTGCGTCCAGCGCCAGATCCGGCCAAGGCTCATGATCTCCCGGAGTCCGGGGGCTGCCGCAACCAAATAGTCGAAGAGCCGGCTTCGCGTAATCCGATTGGCAAAAAATTTGGAATTTATATGATGGCGGACGTAGAGGGCGAGTTCAGTCTTCGGGTTGACCCGCGCACCCCAGATACGATCGGCGATCTTTAAAGGGGCCTCCGGCAGGGTGTCATTGATAAAAATCTGCCCGATGGCGTCGCTGTCTCCAATTTCAGCCAGAAGAACCCGTTTGCCCATCCGTTCGGCGGCAATTGCCAAGGCGGTACTGATTGTCGTTTTACCGACACCGCCCTTGCCCATAACAAAAATCAATCGCCGGCTAAAGAGTTCGGCCAATTGACTGTCTGCATTAAGCTTCAGAAAATCACGGTTGTTTTTTCCGGCCGTTCCATCGGACATGATTGAAGTGCTTCAGCCGACCGATGCCCTATGACGATTGGGTCTTTGAGGAACCGGTGCCTGCCGCTTTTTTCGTTGATGCCTTGGACTTCGTGGCCCTGCGGGTCTTATCGAGCTGCGCCAGTTTTTTGTTCAGGGATTCGATTTTCTCCGTCAGCTCCTGAATCTGCTCACGGCTTGCCAGGTTCATCCGGTCAAGGATGTCGTTTAGGCGGGTGTCGATCTGTGTAGTCAGCCAGCTTTGGATATTTTCGGAATAGCGCTGAATTTCGCTTTTTAGTTTTTTCCCTTCGCTTTCCGTAATCTTCTGGTCCTTGATCAGGCGATTGATGAGCTTATCCAGCTCTTCGCGGGACATGGTAAAGAGCCCCTGCCACATGGAGACGTATTTTTTGCCGTAATCAAACAGGGTATCCCCGCTTCTGCGGAGAAACTGAATCAAAAAAGTCCCCGGCTCTTCCTTGGCTCTGGACTGTTTGCCTTTGGTTTGTCCGGCTTTGGTTTGTCCGGCTTTGGACTGTTTGCTTTTGGTTTGGCGGCTCTTCTTGCCGGCCTGGCTCTGTTTGGCCTTGATCTGGGAAACAATTTCGTCCGTTATGTCCTCGCCGGTTTTCGTACTGATGATCGAGAGCTTTTTACCGGATCTAACCATTTCGCCGATACGCTCGCGCGTGATAAAATTCTTTGTCTCCGTGTCGTAGAACCGGCCATTGGCGTACCTCTTGATCTTATACATCACGACCTCCTTTTTGGGGCGGCATGGCTAGTGGCTCATGCCGCCGGCCCATTCGATTATATGAAACTCTGTCAGTTGACATCCCCGCCCATTTATGAAACCGTTAGTCCTGCTTTTTCATGGTTTCGATATTGGCGTTCAATGTTTCCATCGCGCTGGTAAGGTTGTCGATATCTTCCTTGCAGGGCATATTGATTACACGAGGCACCGCATTCAGGCTGCTGCTCACCCGCTTCTCGATCGTCTCCACCATAGGCACCTTATACAGGTATTTACGGCTGTTGTCTACAAATTCATCAAACCGTTTCACCGCGTCTTTTTCAAACTCCCGGCCTTTGGCCAGCGCATCGTCGACCGACTTGGAGATTTTCTTGTACGGACGGTCGATAGCGGAGCGCCCCTTTTCGATAACCGGCGAGACATACTTTTCGTTGTACTGCTTGACCGTACCGCGCCCCTTTTCAATGGTCTTTGCGAGGTATTTGTCATTGTATGTCCTGAGCCTTTCAGAGACATTATCCCTGGCGTTTTTCACCGTCCGGATGATGAAAAAGCCGGATTCGTCTTTTTTCTGGGTCTTGCTGGTGGTTGTTTTTTCTGCTGCCATGGGTCTCTTCCTCCTTTTTTTAGGGTTTCTGTCACTAAACTAAGCGTTTAGGTATCAATACCTGATTGGATTGAAACAACAAAGATAACGCAAAGCGTCATAAACCTCTCTATGACGCAATGCGTTAAATATGTCAAGCCTTTTTTCAGCAAAAATTTTTTTTGATTGACAAAATCAAAATAAACTGGTATGACCTCTTACCAATATAATAAAAAGAGGTCACGATGCATACCGACACCCCCCTTCGACCGGGACGATTTACCGAACAACAGCTCATCGAGC
>JAGXLR010000225.1 GCA_018334555.1 Desulfobacterales bacterium | reverse complement strand
AGAAAAAGCATTGCACCCAGGGACTTTTGTAGAGGAAGAAGTCGTGGTTTAACCCGAGCGGAAACAAAAACAGGCATCCGCTTAAAAGCGCCATGAAACCGTAGCCGATCGTGTCGGCGCCGGCCCGTTTTTTCCGGTCGAAAAAAAGACAGCCCCCTGCTATCAGGAGAATGGTCGTCATGGATTCAAACATGCCATAGAGCGGCAGGCGTTGCGCGGCAACGATAATCAGCCCCCAATTTAGCAACAGCCCCCCCCATGCCGGCCAGAAAGGCATAAGCGGCGGCCACAGGCTTCTGACCGATCGCAAGCCCCAGCGCGGTCAGAAATCCGGAAAGTCCTAATCCATGAAGGATTGGAAATAAGATGGTTGCCGTCTCTATCATTGGGTAGCTAGAACTTTGCTTCAACTCCCACGCGGAAATTTCTCCCCCTGCCGGGAAAGCCGAGTTCCTGTTCATAGTTATAATCGAAGATGTTGTCCACCTCCGCATAGACGCTGATCATGTTATAGTATTTTTGGGTCGACAGACGGGTATTGAGGATAAAATAGTCGTCGGTTTCCACCGCCTCCGCGTTCGGTTGCTCTGGTGTCGGCAGTTCTCCATACATTTTATCCACAAAAATTCCCCGCAGATTTAATCGGGCAAGAATCCCGGGGATGGTAATATCGCAGCCAACGCCGTATTTATGCTCGGGGACGCCGATCACCCGGCTGGTGACCCGGTTGTCGCTCTCATTTTTCGCGTTATTATAGGTGTAATCCAGATTCAGCCTGAAATAATCGCACGGGCGGAGTCGCAGTGAAGTCTCAACGCCGCGCATGGCTATCTCCGCCATATTCTCATAGAGCATGATCCCGGTATAATCATCTTCGTAGTAATCTTTGGAGATATAGTCATCGATATCATGGTAAAAGCCGGCCAGCTCAAAGCTGAGCCATGTGCAGAAGTTATGCCGGAATCCCAGCGTATAGTTGATGCTTTCCTCTGCGTCCAGGTCGGGGTTGCCGCCATGGGAGGAATAGAGTTGATACAGGGTGGGGAACCTGGTTTTTTTCGCGACGGAGCCGTAGAACTCCGTCTTCTCTGCCGTCCAGTTAAATCCGATCATGGGGTTGACCTCTTCTGCGGCGTCCTCTGTATCCATATCCTTCTGCCCGACAATATTTTTTCTTTTATCCGTTTTATAATCCTCGGCCTCGCTGACCCGGAACCAGTCACAGCTGACCCCGGCGAAAACGGACAGGCCGAAGCCGCTGATCCACTCCTGCTCGGTGCCCACGGAGCCGACATGGGAGTCGGATTCATTGAAAGGCAGATCGTCTGCGCCTCTTGCCCTGTGGTGGTCGCTACGGTAATGGGCGGAAACATGGCCCTTGTGCCAGTCCGCCAGGGAGAAGTCAGTGATCAGGTTTCCGCCGATGATGTCGTCCTCCCATTTGCTGACGGCGAGGATCTTGTCATATGCCGCGCTGTCATAGCTTTCGTATTCATCCACGTGGTCGTGATAAAATAGTTTCCCGCGGAGGGTGAAATCTTCGGAAAAATCATGGCGCCCGCTGAAATCAATGCCCCAATCATCATACTTGTCAAACCGGGATAGGGTCGAGAAGATTTCCCCCTTGGGTTTAAGCCGATATTCGTTGGTGGCCGGGGGATTGCCGTAATCGGATTGGATACTATGGAAAGTGATAAAGTACTCGGAATTTGCCGACGGGGTCAATCCCACCCGGGCCCAGAATCTGTTCTTATTATAGTCCGAGTTCTCACGAAATCCGCCGTCTTCGTGGATCCCGTCCCTGTCAGGCATCTTTTTTTTAACCCGCCTGGCGATTTCCGGATTAAAATCATGGGACATGCGCCATCCATCGGATTCCCTGTGCATAAAGCTCAGCCAGTAGTTGATGTTTCCGATCTGGTTGCCATGGGAAACCGACGTACTGAACGTGTCATATTCGCCGACATCCGCCCTGAAGTTAAAGCTGGGCGCCGCGCTTCCCTGTTTGGTAACGATATTGACCACAGCAATCTGGGCATTGGGGCCGTAGAGAACCGAAGGGGCGTTTTTGGTGACTTCGATTTTTGATATCATTTCAGTCGGTATCTGGTCGAGGTTCAGTTTTCCGTAATAGGTTTCATAATAGGGAATGCCGTCGATCAAAAAGAGGGTCTTCTCCTGGCTGAAGCCATGTACGGAGATTTCCGGCTCGTTTTTGCGTCCGCGCGTCATGACGACGCCCGGTGCGAATTTTAATGCCTCCGCAACGGTTCGGCTGTTTGTCGCCTTGATTTCCTCCGCGGTGATGGTATCCGAGATGGCGGTATCGTCAATGTCGGTCATTTCGCCCGATACAACGATTTCTCCAAGTTTATAGGCCGGCTCATCCTTGGCTTCTTTGGCAAAAGCGCTTCCCGGCGGGCAGCATAAAAAGGCGCATAAGAAAAAGATTGAAAGGAAAACGGGCTTGGTCTTCATGTGGCCTCCTTTTGGATAAAAAAACGGGTTAATTGCCAGGAGTTGGTTTATATCTAAATTAATCCGTTAGTGTCAAATTAATTTTAGAATTGTAAAAAATTGTTAAAAAATAACTATAAACGACTAATAATAACTTTATATAAAAGCTCTTGCCTTACCGGATTTTTTTTACAAAACTTATATAAAAAGGCGGCTGCCTATTAAATTTGCCTCCATTCAAAGGTTATTCGATAATGCATGAAGAAAACGGAAAAAAAGACTGGATTGAGCGGCTGAAAACCTTTTTCCGAACATTTAGGAGCCGGCGGCCGCCGCCCGAAGAAGCGGACTATTCCCGATGGAAACAGACCGAGGCGGAGTACCAAAAAGAGCAGGCCGAATGGCTGGAATCGGTCAGGCGGAGAAAAGCGGAAAAAGCGCGGGGGAAAACGGATGCAGACCGAAAAAGTGATTGAGCATATTGTGGACTGGCTTGCCGCCTATTGCGAGCAGGCGGGAATGAACGGGTTTGTTGTGGGGATCTCCGGGGGTATTGATTCGGCGGTGACTTCTACCCTGTGCGCCAAAACCGGCCGGACGGTGTACTTGCTCACCATGCCGATTTATAGCCCTCCAGACCAGCTGGCACTCGCCGGCAACCATCTCAACTGGCTAAAAGACCAATTTCCGGATGTCCGGGGCATTACTGTCGACCTGACGCCGGTATGCCAAGCCATTGAAAAGAGTCTTTCCCCCGATTTACAGGACGGCCTGACCATGGCCAACACCCGCTCCCGGCTGCGTATGGTTACGCTTTACGCCTATGCCTCGCATTATCGGCTGCTGGTGGCCGGAACCGGCAACAAGATCGAAGATTTCGGGGTGGGATTTTTTACGAAATACGGCGATGGCGGGGTTGACCTATCCCCCATTGCGGACTTGATGAAATCGGAGGTCTATGCGGTCGGCAGATGCCTGGGGATCATCGACGCCATTTTACAGGCGCCCCCAACGGACGGCCTGTGGACGGATAACCGAAGCGATGAGGCCCAGATCGGCGCTACCTATGATGAACTGGAATGGGCCATGAAATTTGAAGGTGGCGGAGGGGATGAAAGCCAATTGACGAATCGGCAGAAGCAGGTGCTCGCCATCTTTCGCCGGCTTCATCAGGCCAACCGGCATAAAATCGATCCGATACCGGTGGTGAAGATTCCGGATGAGTATAGGGGGCACAATTAAATCCCAAATCACAATATTGATGGCTTCGTAAAAAGTCCAATATCTGTGTTGCGCTTCCATCCCTCGGAATTTCACGTACAGCTAAGTACGCTGCATTCCTCGGGATTTTGCGCGCCCCCGGATCTTAACTGGGGCTTGAACTTTTTACTTTGCCATCCT
>JAGXLR010000080.1 GCA_018334555.1 Desulfobacterales bacterium | reverse complement strand
TTGTGGAAATGCTCCGGGATAACTGGCCCGGCCTGCAAGCCGCCCGGATCGCCTTTCCCGCCGTCGGGCCGTCGGTGGAGCTTTATCCCGAAAAAATGGCAAGGGCCCTGGAGCTGCGCTCCCACCGGGAAGAACTGGCCAGGGAACTCCGGCCGCATTTAAATGGGGCTGAAGTCGTGGGCATGCCCGCCATTTTTGGCATTCAGCAAAGCCGGGAAGTCATGGCCGATCTGGCCTCACTTATCGGCGCAAAGATCTTTGAGATTCCAACCATTCCCCCTTCCGTACCCGGCCTGCGCATCAAGGAGACGATGGAGGGACAGATGCAATCCCGGGGCCTCGCCCGGTTTACCCAGAAACGGGTGCTCGAGGCGAGCCGCGAGAAAAATGGCGAATTCGTTCTGGATATCGGCGAGCCGGCGACCAACCGAATTGAACATCGGTTGTATGCGCGGGGCGTGATTTTCGCCGGCGGCCGGTTTCTTGGAAAGGGCCTTTATGCCGGACGGAAAAAGATTGTTGAACCGCTTTTTGGCCTGCCGGTCTTCCAGCCCTCGGAGAGAACGAAATGGCACCGCCTTCAAGTTTTCGACCCCAGAGGACATGCGGTGAACATGGCGGGCATTGAAATCGACGACGCCTTTCGCCCTATCGGGGATTCCGGACAGGCGGCGTGGGAAAATCTTTACGCCGCCGGCGCCATTCTGGCGCACCAGGATTGGATGCGCATGAAATGCGGGGCAGGCCTCTCCATTGCAACCGCCTATGGGGCGGTGAAGGCTTTTGCGAAGGATCTATAATTAAAGCTTTCCCGCTGCGGGCAATCGGCGACGCCGGGCTTTCTGAGGGTTCATCCCGACACGGGGGCCGGAAGCCAGAAACCTATTCGCCTCCTTCCTCCTCCTTTACCCGCTGCCTGGCCTCCTTAATGCATTCCAAAATTTTTCTTTTGTCCTGGATCTTGGCACAATTGTAGGCCGTGCCTCTTTTGGATAGGGCAAACGGATCCGCACCGTTTGCGAGCAAAACCTTCACCACGTCCAGGTGTCCCCTATACGCCCCCAGAAAAAGCGGATCCATACGCCATTTGTCATCCTTAATGCTTATATCCGCCCCATGATCAATAAGGTATTGAACCACCGCCGCATGGCCGTTATAGCTCGCACTCGCAATAGGGGACCAGCCTTTAGGAATGATTAAAGGGGCCCCATGAAAAATTTCAATGCCCCCCGGCTTCTCAAACTTCTCCGTTGTCTTGGCGTTTACTTCTGCCCCCTTTTCCACCAGCAGCGTCACCGACGCCAGATCCCCTTCCGATGCCGCCGCCATCAGGGGTGTCCAACCGATCCTGTTCTTGGCGTTCAAATCCGCCCCCACGTCGATCAGCAGCTTCACATTGGCCGACTTCCCGGCATAAGCGGCTGCCATAAGCGGGCTACACCCCTCAAAGACCATCCGGTCACCCATGGTAAAACTCTTAAAATCCTCTGTTACGGCTGTATTCCGTTCCGCCCCTTTGACAAGCAGCTTCCATAACAGACCCGGCGTCCCGTGGGCAGCTGCAATGATTAAGGCCCTGTTGCCGACTTCGTTGCGGACGGTTACATCGACACCGGCATCCATGATCGACCGGGCAGCTTTTCTTTTTCCCTTTGCCAATGCCGCCATTAACGGGGTTGTCCCCTTATACACGGTTTTTCCCTCACGGACATGCCGCTGGGTAATGGCCGTGTTGGCATTGGCCCCTGCCTGGAGCAGGATGGCCACAATTTCGGCATCGTTTTGGGCTGCTGCAAACAGCGGGGTTGTTCCGTTGATATCGCTTTTGTTCACGTCAGCCCCGTTTTGAATCAACATATGGCCGACCTCCGGATGTTTGTGGCCCAGAGCGGCTAACAGCGGCGTCGTCCCTGCAAAAAACGTCCGTCCATCCTTTTCAAACGTTTTCGTCACCGTCGCATCAACATCTGCCCCCTGATCGATCAGGTATTCGGCAATTTCCCGGTGCCCCCCTGCGGCGGCGATCAACAATGCGGAGGCCCCGCTGCCGGTTGTCATATTCACATCTTTGCCTTCTGCCAGCAATTGCCTGACCCTGTCGTCAAGGCCCTGATCGGTCGCCTTGATCAGCGGCGGCGCATTAAATGATGCGCATGCCGGAAGGATGAAGATAACCAACAAAAGAACGGATAAACAGAAATTTCTTGAATGGATGCTCATCGAGGAACCCTCCCGCTGGATTTAGCCCTTATCAACGGCCGTCCTGGGACGGCTTTTGTTTTCAAATTTATTCATACCACAAAATTCAATTTATAAAAACAATTGATTATAGGCACCCGGGATTTCACTCAAAAATATCGGCAAAAGTTTTTTGTAAAAACAATGTAAATCTTATGATTACATTTTTTACTTAATTTTTACATTGACATTTACATTTTGCCCCTATATATTTTTAAATAATGGTTGAGTTTGACACGCCCGGTTTGGGCAATAAACATACGGAGGCAAATATCTATGCCATCCCGATTAACCCCGAAGCAGCAACGGCTTCTGAGCTATCTCCAGGAATGGATCGCCCGATCCGGCGCCTCCCCCTCGTTGCGCCAGGCCGCGCAGGACTTGGGCATCAGCCACACGGCCGTGGCCCAAACCCTCAAGGTCCTCGAAGAAAAAGGGCTGGCTAAACGGGAAGGCCGATACGGAAGAAACATCCATCTCATCAACCAAGCCGGACAAACGGCGGGGGTCCATCGGTGGCGGGAAGTGCCTGTAATCGGCCGGATTACGGCGGGGCTTCCCATGTATGCCCAGCAGGAGTGGGAGGAAAGCATTGTCGTGGATGCGGATTTCTACAAAGGGGAGCATCTGTTCGCCCTTCGCGTCAAGGGCCACTCCATGATCAATGCCGGGATCCTGCACGGCGACTTGGCGATCTGCAGACCGCGACAATACGCCAACGATGGAGAGATTGTGGTGGCGCTCATCAGCGGTGAAGAAGCCACAATCAAACGGTTTTACGCCCGCCCCGACCATATCGTCCTGAAGCCGGAAAACCCGGCATATGAAAGCATGCGCTACGGATTTGACGAAATTCTGATACAGGGCAGGGTGATCGGCATCCAGCGCGGGCCGGATGTCATGCAGAGGACATAGCGATGGCCGCATCAACTAATACATCCCGACCCCGCGCAGTCATCCATTTAAACGTCGCGGACTTTGCCGTGGCCGTCGAGCGGCTGAAGGATCCCAACCTAAAGGATCGACCCGTTATCATCGCTCCGGGAGGAGCGAAACGGGCCTTAGTCCATGATATGAGCGAGGAGGCCTATCAGACGGGAATCCGAAAAGGCATGCCGCTTAGGCGGGCCCAGCGTATCTGCCGGGATGCGACGCTCCTGCCGCCCCATCCCGACCGGTATGAGCAGGCCATGCGGGATCTCTGCCGGGAAGCACGCCCGTATTCACCGCTTATCGAACCCGGCGAAACCGACGGCCACCTGTTCATTGATGTCACCGGAACCACCCGTCTGTTCGGCCCCCCTGTAGATGTGGCCTGGCGCATGTACCGCCGAATCCGGGACTATCTGGGTCTGACGCCGATCTGGTCGGTGGCATCGAACAAGCTGGTATCCAAAGTCGCGACCCGCCTGGTCAAACCCCACGGAAAGTACATCGTGGGCGAAGGCGAGGAGCATGCATTTCTATCTCCGCTGCCTGTCTCCCTGCTTCCGGGGATTGAGGCGGATGATCTGTCTCGGCTACGAGAGTTCAACCTCTTCCGGGTGAAACAGGTAGCCGATCTTACAATTGATCAGCTGGCGGTTGCCTTTGGCAGGCGCGCCGATTTCATCTATGAATCCGTGCGGGGGATCGACCCGTCGCCGGTATCGCCCGTCGACCAAAAGCCCCGAAAAATCACTGCATCCTATACATTCGGCAACGACACCAACGCGGCTGCCGAAGTAGAACGGGCAATGTATCCGCTTGTGGAAAGAATCGGCGCCCGATTGCGAAAACGCCGCAAGGCCGCCCGCAGCATGGTGATCGCCATCGATTACGCCGACGGCCTGCGCTGCTTCCGGCAGTTAGCCGTCCGGCCCCCATCGGCCAATGACATTACCCTTTTCAAGGTTTCGCAATCGCTTCTGAAAAAAGCCTGGCTCCGGCGGATACGGCTGCGCCATATGCGCCTGAGCTGTCCAACCCCGGTCCAGCCACAGGCCCAGATGGCGATTTTTTCCGAAGTCCAGGCGGCCACGGAAAAACGCGACGCGGTGATCGGGGCGGTAGATCATATTCGGCAGCGGTTCGGAGAAAAAGCGGTTCAAATGGGGCGGTAACCCCCTATGTCACGTAAATTCTATGCCCCCCTAACAATATCATGCCGGATTTGATAAGGCATCCGGATTTTGAAATCCCGAAGCCTTTGTTGTCCAAACCGATAAAGTTGGACGAGTCCTGAAGCTTCGGGAATTGGAGACAAAAATGATCCCCCTCACCGTCCGTTCCGCATATTCGCTCATGTGGGGCGTATCCGGCATCAAAGCCCTCTGCCGCCATGCAAAAAAGATGGGCTACGACCGGCTGGCCCTGACTGACACGGACAACCTATATGGGCTATGGCCGTTTCTAACCGCCTGTAAACGTGAAGGCATCCAGCCAATCGTCGGTGCAGAGGTAACGGACCGCCACACTTCCGCCCGCGCAATCTGCCTGGTAAAAAACAATCAGGGATATAGCCATCTCTGCCAATTGCTCAGCCGGCGCCACACGGCTGCTAATTTTGCTCTCAAAGCCGGACTTATAAAATTCTCTGAAGGGCTGGCAGTGCTAACGACCCATCCGGAACTGCTGCGCGCCAGCCATGACGCCGGCATCGACATCGCCGCCGCCATGCCGCGGAAACCGCTTCCCGCAGCCCATCCGCTGTGCAAAGCCGCCAGGCGACTCAACATACCGGTGGTGGCCACCCCGGGCAGTTTCTTCAGCTATCCGGATGATGCGGCCATCCACCGGGTCCTGCGGGCCATTGACAACAATACGGCCATCTCCCGTCTCAAAAACGACGATGTCGCACCGGCTGACGCCTTTCTGGCCGCCCCTGAGGAATACCAAAACCGGTTTGCCACATGCCCCGAGGCCATCGAAAATACGGCGGCCATAGCCGGGCGCCTTGAGTTTACCGGTCCGGACTTCGGGCTGGTAATGCCGCCGTATGAATTCGGATCCCCGGCGCAAGCGGATACCCACTTGCGCGAGGCCGCCTATAAAGGGGCGCACCGGCGATACGGAGGGGTCTCCGATGTCGTGGGGGATCGCCTCGAACACGAACTCCGGATTATTTCCGAGATGGGGTTTTCCGGCTATTTCCTGATCGTGTCCGACATCGTCAGCCATAGTCCCCGCACCTGTGGCCGGGGATCAGGTGCAGCCTCCCTTGTGGCCTACTGCCTAGACATTACCAACGTCTGCCCGATCAAGCACGACCTTTATTTCGAACGGTTCCTGAACCCGGGCCGCAAGGACCCGCCGGATATTGACGTGGATTTTGCCTGGGATGAACGCGACGACGTAATTTCCGGCGTGCTTTCCAGATACCACGGCCGTGCCGCCCTGGTAGCCAATCACGTATGCTTCAAGCCCCGGATGGCAATTCGCGAGACTGCACGGGTTTTCGGCCTAACCGAGCGGGAAATCACAAAATCGGGGGACAAATCGGGGGACACCTTACTTAATTCGAACGAATTAAGTAAGGTGTCCCCCGATTTGCCCGATTTGACCGATTCTCCCGAGCCCTGGCCCGAAATTTTCGCCATCGCCCGGCGGATCATCGGTCTGCCCCGCTGTCTGTCAGCGCACCCGGGCGGCGTGGTAATCACCCCAAACCGGATCGATAGCTACGTGCCGATCCAGACTACGACCAAGGGCGTGCCCATTGTTCAATGGGAAAAAGATGCGGTGGAGGATGCCGGACTGGTCAAAATCGATCTGTTGGGCAACCGGAGTCTGGGGGTCATCCGGGATGCCGTCACCGGGCTCCATGAAAACCGGATCAAATTCAACGAACATTGCTGGACCCCGGAAGACGACCATGCGACCCAAGCGGTGCTCGCCCGGGGAAATACCATGGGATGCTTCTACATCGAGAGTCCTGCCATGCGGCTTCTGCAGCAGAAGAGCCGGGTGGGCGACTTCGGGCACCTGGTGATCCACTCCTCCATTATCCGGCCGGCGGCCAACGAAGTGATCCAGGAATACCTCCGCCGGCTGCACGGCGGCGCCTGGGCACCGATCCATCCGCTGATGGCCGACGTGCTCTCCGAAACCTTCGGCCTGATGGTCTACCAAGAGGATGTGTCAAGGGTGGCTGTGCGGATAGCCGGTTTTTCCCATGCCGAAGCCGACGGCCTGCGCAAGGTAATGGCCAAAAAGGACCGCGCCCATCACCTCCAGGACTATTTTCACCGGTTCGCAGCCGGCGCCCGGGCCCGGGGATTAGATGACGACCGGATTGAGCAAATCTGGCGGATGATCATGAGCTTTAACGGTTACTCGTTCTGCAAGCCCCACAGCGCCTCCTATGCACGGGTGTCGTTCCAGGCCGCATATCTAAAAACGCATTATCCGGCGGAATTTATGGCCGCGGTGATCAGCAACCAGGGCGGATTCTACTCCACATTCGCCTACGTATCAGAGGCCCGGCGCCTGGGCCTCGCCATCCTCCCGCCGGATGTCTTGGAAAGCCGGACTCGATGGACGGGGCGGGACGGTTGCTTACGCGTAGGACTTTTGGCCATCAAGGATCTGTCGGCCGCCACAAGGGAGCGTATCATCAAAGAACGGGAAAAAGGAGCATTTACCCATGCCGCCGATTTTTTCGAGCGCATCCGGCCCGATGACACCGAAGCCCGGGCACTGATCCACAGCGGCGCCCTGGATCGGTTTCACCCAAAACAACACCGGGCCGCCCTCCGCTGGCAGTTTTCCGCCTGGCAAAAACGACGCAACCGCCAAAACACGGAGCTTGCCCTGTTTTCTGATCCCGCCCCGCCCGCTGCGCCAAGGCTGCCCGAAGACGACCCGAAGCAACGATTGCGCCGGGAATATGAAGTTTTGGGCTTTCTGTGCGACCGCCATCCCATAACCCTGTTTGTGGATAAACTCAGGACCCTCAACACCGTTAAAGCCGTATATATCAATAAACACCTTGGCCGCCGCATTCAATTCGCCGGCTGGCTGATCACCGGCAAGACCGTGGTCACGAAAAAGGGCGACCCCATGAAGTTCGTCACCTTTGAAGACGAGACGGGCATTATTGAGACTACCTTTTTCCCAAAAGCCTACAACCGCTTCTGCCATATCCTCGGCTACGACCGCCCGTTTCTCTTATCCGGCCGGGTCGAGGAAAACTGGGGGGCGCCAACGCTTACTGTGGATGCGATCCGGGCGGTTTGTTGATCAACATGTCAATTCGCCCCTTTTCGAATATAGGCGGCGGCAAATTTGAGCGCGCCGTAATCATATTTTTCAGACAAAAATTCATACACCGGTTTGAGATAGAAAGTCTCCAGCTGCCCAAACGCCGCAGTGATTTCATCAAGCGCCGCCTGAGAAACCAATCGGGAGATATCGACCTCGCCTTGTTCAACCCAGTGCGCGATATGGCCCTGGATGGTAGTAATTGCCAGCGACCGCTCCGCAGCAATTTCTTCAATGCCCATGCCCTCTTTAAACAGCTGCAGGCTAACTGTTTTGGTATCCGGCTTTTGCTTATGCTTTTGTTTTTTCCTGGACTTGGCTTCCTTTTTGGCCGTCTCCTGGCCGGCGCCCGGGGCCTGTTCACGGGCCGGGATATTCATGCCGGCCTTGGTTAATTCCTCACCGCTGCGTATCGAGGCGATTAAGTCCATGGCTTTATAGATTTTTTGAACCTGGCTGTAAAACAAAAGCTCCAGATCCTGGAGCTCCCGAATATACTGCTTAACACCCTTCTTTTCTTTTTTCAGCGTCGCTATGTGCCGGCCGATCCGGTCAGAAAACCCGGAGAATATGGGATCAAAATAACCTCTGGCCGCCTTGAGGCGCTTTTGAAGATGCGCCAGATTGTCATCCGGCGCGGTTTGAAGAATCCGGTCCAGCTGTTTTAAAAATTTATCCCCCACGTCTTTTACCGGCCGAAGATCCGTCTGAAGGGTGCGGGCCCAGTCCAGATAGGTCTGCTTTTTCGAATGCCCGGCATCCTTTGTATAAGTGCGCAGATGATAGTTGACCTCCGAGCAAAGGCCGGAGAAATCAAATGCCTCCCGGACAACCGCCCCCAGATAGGCAAAAGACTCGGATTCAAGGGAAGCCTCCTGGCTTCGGGGGTCCACTTTATGACGGGTAAATTCCGCCAGGGCCGGCTCCCGCGGCATGGCCTCCCAGCGGAAGGGCGCAGTCAGCACCAGCCCCTCCAGTGAAGTCAGCCGGGAGAGCGCTACATAGACCTGGCCGGCTGCAAAGGCCTGGGAGACATCAATGATGGCCCTGTCAAAGGTCAAGCCCTGGCTTTTATGGATCGTAATCGCCCAGGCCAGCTTGAGCGGAAAATGGGAAAACGCGCCTACCACTTTCTCCTTAATCTCATTGGTTTTTTTATCCAGCGTATAGCGCTTGTTCTCCCATTTATAGGACGCCACCCAGACTGAGGGGCTGCCATCGGAAAATCCCACCTTGACGCCGTCTTCCCGCAGGGCCTCAACCCGGCCGATTTTACCGTTGAAAAACCGCTGCTCCCCGCTCGGATCGTTTTTGATAAACATGACCTGGGCGTCCTTTTTAAGTGTCAGCACCGGATCCAGGGGAAAGGTGTGCGCATCAAACGTGCCCTCCACCGCCGCATGGTACCGAAAAATCTGGCCGGGCAGTTTCTGCAGTTCCGCCGCGTTGATCCGGTCGGCCTTGCGGTTGTGGGTGGTGAGGTAGACATAGCCGTCGCCGGGCGCGGCCTTAAAATCCGGCTGATGATGCCGGTTTAACCGTTCGATATCCCGCGCCCCGAGATTTCCATCCCGCAGGCTGTTTAACACGGATATAAATACCGCATCGCTTTGCCGGTAAATATGCTCGAGTTCCAGATAGACCGGCGGTTTTTCCGCCAACGCCCGGGCGCCGAAGAAAAACAGGGTGTTATAATACTGGGCGAGGATCTGCCATTCCGGGTCCTTCACTACAGGCGGCAATTGCAGGAGATCGCCGATAAAAAGCATCTGAACGCCGCCGAATGGCAGATGCGGCCGCCGCCGGATCCATCTGAGCACCGTATCGATGGCGTCCAACAGATCCGCCCGCAGCATGCTCACCTCATCAATGATCAACAGCTCCAGTTTTTTGAGCATATTACGCTTGGCGGCCTGCATTTTGACATGCCGGCGAAGGCTCTGGGGGCTGTTTAGCTCAAAGTCGGGCGCTGCCTCACCGGGGTACTGCTCAGCCGGAATAAAAGCGCCGAACGGCAGCTGAAAGAGGGAATGCAGGGTCACGCCCTCGGCATTGATGGCTGCAATGCCCGTGGGCGCTGCAACAATGGTATCTTTATGGGTCCGCTGGCTGATATCCCGCAAAAACGTGGTTTTGCCGGTACCCGCCCGGCCGGTCAAAAATACATGGCTGTTGGTGCTGTTTACGAACTTCGACGCCGTAATGGCGGCATTGTCCATCCATTGGGGCATACCGATCCCTTTAGAACCCCGGCAGCTTTAACTTCATGGGGATTTCCCCGCTTTCCTTGTCGATTTAGGGTTCGTCACAAAATAAGTTGGGCAAAAATTTGGCGCCGGAATTTTTTCCGTCTTCGAGGCGCGAGGAGGGCAGACAATTTGACCGACGCAGCCACAAAGAAGACGGGAAAAAGAACAAATCAAATGTTCAAGTTGTTTTGTGACGAACCCTTCGCATGTCGCCCGTGATGATCTGAAGTTTTTCAGATCTGGCACGCTTTTCCGAGTCTACAATAAAGGGTCAATTTAGAAAATATCGATAAAGAATTAAAGTCAAAAATCGACTCAATTTTTGAAAATCCGATCAGCTTGACCCAGAAATGGAATCGTGTCATAGATATTAATTTTAGGGATAATTTTTCATAGAAAGCCCTTTTCTCAGGTTCAAAAAAGCGTGATCGTCAGTTAAGTGCCCGGAGATCGGAAAAAACGGGAAAAAATAAATAGCGGAGGTTTTCAGCATGGGATACGAAACCCTTAAAACGGAAACCCGGGAACACATTGGATTCATCACCTTTAACCGCCCCGATCAACTCAACACTTTCAACTCCGCATTGGCCGAAGATTTCAACGCCGCACTGGACGATTTTGAAAACGATCCCGAAGTCCGGGTCATCGTCGTCGGCGGTGAGGGCAAGGCTTTTTGCGCCGGTATCGACGTCACTGAAATGAAGGGTAAAAAATGCCTGGATTACTATTTCTGGGTCAACCATATGGAAAAAATGAGCCTTCATATCGCCAATATGGGGACTCCCGTCATTGCCAGCGTCCATGACTTGGCGGTGGCAAACGGCATCGGCGTGGTCGCCTCCTCGGATCTGGCGGTAGCCGCCGAAGGCGCCCGATTCGGCGCGACCGCCGTCAATGTCGGCCTCTTCTGCATGGGGCCGGCCGTTGCCCTTTCCCGGAACCTGGGACGCAAAAAGGCCCTCGAATTGCTGCTCACCGGCGATATAATTACGGCTGAAGAAGCCCTTCGCATTGGACTCGTCAACAGGGTGGTGCCAAAGGACCAGCTTGCCGACGAGACCCTTTCCCTGGCCCAAAAGATTGCCCAGAAAAGTCCGCTGGCGGTTCAACTGGGCAAAAAATCTTTCTATCAAATGGCGGATCTGGAATATGAAAAGGCCTATGAAATGGTCAACAACCATTTTGCCGCGCTGTGCACGACTGAAGACGCCCACGAGGGAGTGGACGCCTTTTTAAACAAACGCCGTCCGGAATGGAAGCTGCGATAGCAAAATCCGATTCGCACCCCTAGTTTGTACCACCCAACCAAGCCACAGGGAGGTCGCCAATGTCTATGGAACAGGTTTACAAAGAAGCAATGGAAATCAATCTTACGGATGACATGGATCAACGCCGCGAGAAGGCCAGGGGTTTCTTTGAAAAGCTAAACCACATGGAGCTGCCGGAGTATTTCAATTGGTCCGTGGAGATCCTTGAAGGATTGCATGTAAAGGAACGCGGCGATCAACCGGCATTAATCTGGGCGGATATGGAATCCGGAACGGAGCGGCGCTTCACATATAAAGAGGTGGCGGCCGAAGGCAACCGGTGTTTAAATTTCCTCCGAAAAAACGGGATCATGCAGGGCGAGAATATGTACATGATGATCCCCATTGTTCCCGAAACCTGGTTTGCCACTCTGGCCTGCCTCAAGGGCGGCCTGATCAACGTGCCTACCGCCACCTCCATGACGGTGAGGGAGCTACAGTTCCGGTTTGAAAGCTATCCACCGGACAGTATCGTTGCCGATGAGAGCGCGACCGAGGCCATTGACAAGGCCCTGAAAATAACCGGCGCCGCGCCCAAGATTAAAATCGTTCTTGGACAAGCGGACGGCTGGATCAGTTACAGCGAACTGGCCAATGAATCCGAGGCGGCCGAAGGGGCCAAAATTAAAAAGGATGATGTCCTGATCTGCTTTTTTACCTCCGGCACCACCGGACTGGCCAAGCAGGTCGGCCACAGCGCAACCTCATATCCTGTCGGCCACCTGTCCACCGCCGTAATGATCGGCATCCGCCCCGGAGAAGTGCACCACAACCTGAGCGCTCCGGGTTGGGCCAAATGGGCGTGGAGCAGCTTTTTTGCGCCGTTTAACATGGGGGCGACGGTGGCGGGCTTTCACTTTACCGCTCTGGACCTCGACAAATACCTGGCCTATGTCTCCAAATACAAGGTGAGCACGTTCTGTGCGCCGCCTACCGCCTGGCGGGGGTTTGTCGGCCTGGATCTCGGCCGTTTCGATTTGGGCGCCCTGCGTTCATCCGTGAGCGCCGGGGAGCCCCTGAACCCGGAGGTTATCCAGCAATGGAAGAAACATACGGGCACTGAAGTCCGGGACTTTTATGGCCAGACGGAATCCACGGCCATGATCGGAAACGCCCCTTGGGCGGAGGGGAAAATGCGTTTCGGATCATTCGGGGCGCCCTCTTTCATGTACGATGTTACCCTGGCCGACAATTCGGGCAAGGAAATTACGAAACCGGAGGAGACCGGCCATATCGTGGTTCGGCTGGACGGGTGGCGGGCCATCGGGCTTTTTACGGAGTATATCGGCAACCCGGAGAAAATGAGCCAGGTCTTTGTCGAAAACTTCTACTTTACCGGTGACCGGGCATATTTTGACGCGGACGGCTACTGGTGGTTTGTGGGCCGGGCCGATGATGTGATCAAATCCTCAGACTACCGGGTGGGCCCATTCGAGGTGGAAAGCGCGCTGATTGAACATTCGGCGGTAGCGGAAGCCGCAGTGGTTGGAAGCCCAGACCCCGAGCGCTATCAACTGGTAAAAGCCTTTATTATATTGGGCCCCGGCTATCAACCCGCCAGGGAACTCGCGCTGGAGATATTTCAGCATACCATCCAGATTCTGGCCAAGTTCAAGATCCCGCGCATCATCGAATTCGTGACAGAGGTGCCGAAGACCATCAGCGGCAAAATCCGGCGCATAGAGCTCAGAGAGCAGGAAATCGAAAAAAAGCAAAAAAACGCCGGAAGAGCGCCCAACGAATACTTTTACTGGGATTTTCCGGAGCTGAGTTCGCGAAAAAAGTCCTGAGTCAGGGTGAAGGATAGCTTTAGATCAATGGGAAACGAAGATACCGGTTGTTATACCCCCGGCGTTTCATCTCCCTGAACAAATAAGGCGTGGGCATCCAGAATGGGTCCGGGAGAAAGTACTTGAGTATCGGCCATTGCTTGGTAAGGCCGTAACGGTAGCCTTGGATTGCCATCTTGAGCACCGGCAGTCGCGGCTGATAATCATAATTGAGCCGTCCCTTGCCGATCAGCTCGGAGATGAACGCCGCCATGGCCTCGGGGGACCGGGTGACCCCCTTAACCCCCGGATGATTTTTCCGCCAGGCATCCACCGCTTCTTCCGAGCTGAAGAAGCTGTTGTAGTCGCACCAGCCAACCGGATCATCGGGAAAGTTTCGAATCCGAATACCGACGTGTACGCGTAACGTCGAAGGCGAGTAATGGACCAGCTTGCCGTCACGGCCGACGATTTCGACGGGCGCCTTGGTTTGCCGGCACAAGGAACGAACGGCGACCTCTTTGCCTGGAAAAACCGATGAGATTCCGCATGCCTCAATGGCGCATTCCGCATACCACTTCTGCTCGCCGTCCACCCAGACCGGATAGTGGTTCTTGAATGTGGCAAAGGGCCGGGCATAGAATATCTCGCCTAACTTCGGGGGCGGCACTTCAAGTTTTTCTTCTTGAAAATATTCAATATTTTCATGGCTCCGGTTCTGTATCGCCACACAGATGCCGGCCTCGAGTTCCTTTAAGACACGGGCCGTCTCATTTTCAGATAACGCATGTTCCCTGGCCAGTTGACTGCTTGTCGGACATATGCCTTCGGCAAGGACTTGATCCAAAATCGTTTTTCGAACGCTTTTTAGCGTTTCGTTAAAACGCGCCATAGGGCCTCCTTATCCTTGATTATCGGGACTTTTCAAGGGCGGTTGGGTTTTTTTAATATATACCGGTTATAGCCCCGGCGGATGAATTGTAGCGTGGTCAAAGGGCTTGCCGTGGCAACCGCGGGGATCCCCGTGCCGTCATAGGCCCTTCGCCATCCTTTTGACTCCTTGATATCCGATTCCCCCCGGATCAGCTCGTCGCAGAACAATTTCCGGTTTTTTTTGCCGTATTCACTGTAGACGCTAAAATTTTCAACCGGTTGGCCAAAGCGAAGCCTTGAAAGAAGCCGGAAGATGAACATGATCTGATATTCATGGTACAGGCTTGACAGGGCCAGAATGGAGACCAGTCGGGCACCCCGCCGTTCCAACCGGTCGGCCGCCGGACGGAACAGGTGCTCCACCTCGAAACACTTCAGCGGCGGTCCGGCCCAAGTCGCGAAATAGCCGACCTTTTTGTTTTTCAGTCCCTCGATTTGCCTTAGATACCGTTCGATGGCACACGGCAGGATGGTATGTTTCGGCGAGCCGATACAGATGCGGTCATATTTGGCCACATCCGGATGAACCAGCGGCTTGAGCGCCACCTCGGGAATTTTATAGTTTTTAATGAAATATTGCCC